>MHDW01000191.1:13139-13644 GCA_001803645.1 Nitrospirae bacterium GWC2_42_7
TTATTTAAAACAGGACAGATTTTTTTTAATAAACTTCTACTCTTGTATCTTTCCCTTACCGTCTTCCCACTGTTAAAGGTTTTTAACAAGGAGGATTTTATCTATGATGACCATGGTCGCAGTTGTATTTGTGCTCGCCTATGCTACGATCGCTCTCGAGCACCCGATTAAAATCAACAAGTCTGCCACAGCGTTGATCGCTGCCGGCCTGATGTGGACTTTGTATTCTTTTGCAAGCCCGCTGGGCGTAGAAGCCGTAAGCCACCAGCTCACGGAAAAGCTGGCAGAAACCGCAGCCATCGTATTCTTCCTTATCTGCGCAATGACCATTGTTGAGGTAACCGACTCCCACGGTGGTTTTGAGGTCATCACCTCACGCATTAAGGCAACAAAGCTGACAAGCCTGCTCTGGATAATCGGCTTCATCACCTTCTATCTCTCTTCTATTCTCGACAATATGACAACCACCATCGTGATGGTTGCTTTGATGAAGCGCCTTCTTAAA
>MHDW01000191.1:13651-14504 GCA_001803645.1 Nitrospirae bacterium GWC2_42_7
AGCAGCGCCTCTTCTTTGCAGGTATTATCGTTATTTCTGCAAATGCCGGCGGTGCATGGTCACCAATAGGTGATGTGACCACCACCATGCTCTGGATCGGTGGACAGGTCACAACACTAAATATTATGAAAACCACCTGGATTGCTTCCATGGTAAATCTGCTGGTCCCTCTTGCCATAGCCTCCTTTATGCTCAAGGGAAATGTCGTGCCTCCGGATAAGGCCGAAAACGGTGGAGGCACAACCTCTCAGTTCGAAAAGACCCTGATGTTTTTCATGGGTATAGGCGCACTGGTTTTTGTTCCGATATTCAAGACAGTTACGCATCTGCCCCCATATCTCGGCATTTTGTTTGCACTTGGTGTGGTTTGGCTTGTTGGCAATATCATTCATCGCGAAAAGCCTGCGGAAGTGAAGGAACATCTCACTTTGACCAAAGCACTCAGACGCATTGATATGGCTTCAGTGGTTTTCTTTAATAGGTATTCTGCTTGCAGTGGCGTCACTTTCTGCTAATGGCATGCTCCCAGCATTGGCCCAGTGGCTCGATGTCAAAATCGGCAACCAGTCAATAATCGTTATAATTATCGGTCTTGTTTCTGCCGTAGTGGATAATATTCCTCTTGTAGCTGCTTCTATGGGCATGTACCCGCTTGCACAATTTCCTCCAGACTCTTTTCTCTGGGAGTTCATGGCATACTGCGCCGGTACAGGTGGCTCGATACTTATTATCGGTTCAGCCGCAGGTGTTGCTGCAATGGGACTTGAGAAGATCGAGTTCTTCTGGTATGCCCGACGAATTGGGCCGCTCGCCCTGGCCGGATATTTCGCTGGAATAGCTGCTTACATCATCC
>MHDW01000192.1:0-6120 GCA_001803645.1 Nitrospirae bacterium GWC2_42_7
GCATCTCTCATACACAGAGTTTTTTAGAAAATATGCGCTGCCAGTGCCGGAAATCTATTTTTTTGATCATCTGAATTCTCTTGCGCTCTTTGAGGATCTGGGAGACCTCTCGCTCTATTCATGGCTTAAGTGTAAAAAATCCGAAGTAAGGATCGAGCAAATATACAAAAGTGTTCTGGATATACTTATAAATCTGCATACTGTTGTAACAAAAAATTCCTCTGAATGCCCGCTCCTTGAAGAAAGAGTTTTTGATCTTGATCATATCAGATGGGAAACAGATTATTTTATAGAAAGATATGTTCAAGGAATAAAGGGCATTGCAATAAAAGATATTGAGAATTTAAAAAAAGAGTTTGACAATCTTGCCGCAACAGTCAATTCATTTAACAAATCTGTTATACACAGGGATTTTCAGTCTCAAAATATTATGATCACAAAAAAAGAAATACCAAGGCTTATTGACTACCAGGGAGCAAGGATCGGTCCCCCTGCATATGATGTTGTTTCTATTTTATGGGACCCTTATTTCAAACTCGAAAACGAGATGCGCGAACGTTTGCTTGAATATTATATTAAAAATATGAAAGCTACTAGTTCAGGCGAGTTTGATGAAAATGCTTTCAGGCAGACACTCATACCTTGCAGGCTCCAGAGGCATATGCAGGCGCTCGGTGCTTATGGTTTTCTCTCAAAGATAAAAGGGAAAACATATTTTCTGAAGTATGCGCCACTTGCGCTCGAATATCTTTCTGAAGAAATAGAACATTTTCAAAATGAATATCCAGTGCTTTACACCGTTGTGAGAAATCTGCGTGAAAAAACTTAAGATAGATTTTGATGAAATACAGAAAGCTGCAGAAGACACTGAAAGGAATGCCTTTGATTATTTTCTGGATACAGAAACCGGAGATGTTATAGTCCTTTCACAAGATATTATTGTCAGGGCAGAGCAGACACTTGAAGAAGCATACGATGAAGATATGGCAGACTTTGATGAAGTCCATTTTGATGAAGTTACAGAAATTCCAGACTGGATGGAAGACGAGGTCGAACTTGCTCTTAATATTTTTCTACATGATAAAGATCGCTATGAGAGAATACCAGAAAGAATTCATAGTAATGGATACAGCGCAATGAAAGAATTCTCGGACACCATTGAAAATCTTCAGCTAAAAGAACATCTCCTTGCAATTCTTGACGGCAAAGGCGCCTTCAGAAGATTTAAAGATGCTCTTGAACCATACCCGAAAGAGAGAAAGAAATGGTATGGGTTTAATGCAGCCTTCGCAAAGAAAGACATAGAAAAATGGTTAAAGACAATCGGTGTAGAAGCCGAATAATTTTATTTGATTAGTTTCGTTATCTACTAAACAAAAGCAACATGACACGCAAAACAAATATCATCAATCAGTCAATGAGGAAGATCCTGCAAAGAAAGGAATACGTCAAGGTTTCAGGAAGCTTTATTCCGTCATCCGATAGAAGATGGTGTGGTCCTGAATTTAAGAGCGATGCTTTTTACTTAAAATCTGCCGAGGCAGAAGCTAATCGCCTAATCGACCATTTTCAATGTACTGAAAAAAGCAGGGTATTGGATATTGGCTGTGGCCAAGGACGCCTGCCGATAGGTATTCTTCGTGTATTGGGTGAGATCAACTACTTAGGAATGGATGTTCACCAGGAGTCTATTGATTGGTGCAAGCGCTACATCGAACAAGCTCACCCTTCTTTCAAATTCAAACATCTTGATATATACAATGAAAGATACAATAAAAATGGTTCTAAGATAGATGATAATTTTCGTTTTGAGTTAGAGCCTGAGAGCATTGATGTCATCTATCTGTTCTCGGTTTTTTCTCATACTGTTGAAGAAGATATGAGAGCATACCTGAGAGATTGTTCACGTATTCTCGATAAGAATGGCAGAATGTTTTTCACAACTTTTATTGAAGACAATGTTCCGGATATTTCAATAAATCCGGAAAACTATCATGTAAAGTGTTCCGGCCCTCTGCATGTTGTGAGATACGATAGGAACTATCTGGTTTCTATCCTCGATGAATATAAGCTCTCTATTCTCAATTTTACTCATGGAACAGAAACAGCCGGTCAGAGCGCCATCTATTTAGGCAAGAAAAACGGTTAACCCAAAAACTGCAATTGTGTGAAAAAAAGAATGTCAGAGATTGTGGATAAACTTCTCAAGCATTACCTTGTCAGGGTCAGCCATATCGAGGAACTCAACTCCTACATTATAACCATGTGTACTGCTTGAAGACGGAACAATAGATGCTATGCGTCCCTTGATCTTAATGGGTTCGTCTTTAGTGGAGGTTCGTATCTTCATGAAATAGTTCCCGTCAACATTCATCTGCCTACTGCTCTCGATCAGCATTCCGCCGAGGCTGATAATTTTTACGCCAAGGACTTCATGACGGTTGAGCAAGGCCCTTTCCCCATATTTGATGTAGTAACGCAACGCACCCGGCGTAAAGGAATCATTTACAGTCCTACTGTCCGGCTCTCCGTATGTACGCATAAAATCCTTCAGCCTGACAATCTCTTCAAATGTAGGAGAGGTAAACGAGAGCCCTGCCAGGTATCCTCCGAACATCTCTTCGCTGTTTTCCTGCTGTTGTTTCCATTTGACCGTGCTCAGAAGGGAAAGAGGGTGCTCCCGATCCTGAATGCGAAGAAGATACCTGCCGCCGACCGGAATGTCCTTGATAGTAAAAATGAGGGCACCACTTACGCTTAGATTCTTAAACACTACTTCCTCAGAAAAAACCATATGAGCGTGGACATTTTTCCCTTCAAGAGGGTGGCGCGGATAACGTCTTTTGCGTGCATAGTCTTTGTTATCAGTACTAATAATGTTATCCACATTCTTCGTGCCAACTTTTTTGGCCTGTTTAAGGGATGCGGTCAAAGGGCTGCTTGCAGAAGATTCAGCCTTTCCGGGGAAGAGCCATCGCACTGATCTAATTTTTCGTAAAATACCCATCTCTTTTTTAAAAGCAATTAGTATTCCAGCTTTTTGTGTATAATTTCTCGTCCCTGTTAATTAGCAATCTTATTGATAATAAACGGAATAGTCCTTTATTATTGCGGAGAAGGATCTTGTTCAGGTAAAGTTTTTAGGGAACTTGTTACACATATTGGTAATATTTTACATATAAATTGAAAAACCGTAAATTGAAATCTTCAGGCTCGTCTGATTCGCAGAGGCGAAAAAGACTTTGCGGCATTTTATGGGCTAACATTCTATGTATAATATCGTTACATAATTACATCTGCCTGCGGAGGTTTGCATGGATATAGTTCTTAATGAAACAGAAATCAGGATAATCGGAGCCCTAATAGAAAAGGAGCTGACAACACCTGAGTACTATCCACTGTCTTTGAATGCTCTTACAAATGCATGCAACCAGAAATCAAACAGGAATCCTGTTGTCTCATACGATGAATCATCAGTCGAAAACGGGCTGAAGAGCCTGGCAGAAAAGGGGCTTGTTAAGGAAATGCATGCAGGAAGCAGGGTCACAAAATACATACACTCTCTGCTGGACTTGTACGATCTGTCTGGACAGGAGACCGCGATCCTCTGCGAAATGATGTTAAGAGGCCCTCAGACAGCAGGTGAGCTTCGTTCCAGGGCAGACAGGATGGCTAAAATTGAAAACCTCGAAGAAGCAGAAAAAACACTGCAATCTCTAATGGAACATGAGCCTCCTCTTGTTATAAAACTTCCCCGGCAGACAGGCAGAAAAGAGAGCAGGTACATGCACCTTCTTTCAGACATGCCATTGGAAAGGTCAGCTGTTGAAGCTCCAGCTGAAATTTCTAATGAAACAATCCTTAGACTTGAAGAAGAGATGACAAAACTCAGAGCTGAACTCGATGAACTCAAACAGGCATTCGAAAAGTTCAGCGCACAGTTTTAGTTATACTATATCATTCTTCAAAAACCTTAGTGAATCTATGGAAATTCATTTTCTATTCTGTTTTTCGGATAATCTGGGTTAAAATAACCGGGATGACCATACGCGAAGAAACAGAAGAACTTGAGAGAAAAATCCTTCATAAAAAAGCTGCTCTCAGCTCCGAAAGCAAGGGCCGTGCTATAAAAGAAGAGGAAGGCGAAATTCGCACATGTTACCAGCGCGACAGGGACAGAATAATACACTGTAAATCTTTCCGAAGACTGAAGCACAAAACACAGGTCTTTCTTGCCCCGCAGGGCGATCATTACAGAACAAGGCTTACCCATGTGCTTGAGGTATCTCAGATTGCAAGAACAATATCAAGGGCCTTGAGGCTTAATGAGGATCTAACCGAAGCGATAGCATTGGGACACGACCTCGGGCATACGCCGTTCGGACATGCAGGAGAAATGATCTTAAGAGAGATCCATCCTGGAGGCTTTGAACATTTCAAGCAGAGCCTCAGAGTCGTGGATTTTCTCGAACGCGATGGACAAGGATTAAATCTCACCCACGAAGTGCGCAACGGGATCGTGACACATTCAAAAGGCAAGGGACTTATCATCCCTGACAAAAAAAAGGACCGCTCTGAAACCCTTGAAGGCCAGGTTATGCGCGTCTCTGACCTTATAGCATATGTCAATCATGACCTTGATGATGCGATCAGGGCAGAGGTAATAAAAGAATCTGATATCCCTAAGAAAATAGTTAAAATCCTCGGGGACACCCATGCAAAACGGATAGATGTTATGGTCAAGGATTTTATTTACAGCTCACGCGAAACAGATAATGAAGAGCTTAAGATGAGCAAAGATATTTCAGAGGCTGCTTATGTTCTAAGAGACTTTCTTTATGACCGTGTATATGAAAGCCCGGTAATTATCAATGAATTCAAAAAAGCAAAGAAGATATTGAAAGATCTTTATGAGTATTATCTTGAGCATATTAAAGAGCTTTTTACTGCGATACCTGTAGAGAAAAAACTCAATAAACACCGGATGGTATGCGATTTCATCGCAGGCATGACAGACAGTTTTGCGCTTATGACCTATGAAAGAATCTTCCTGCCCCAACAATGGACCGTATTGTAGGCCTGCCAAGGCATGTCTTCGTAAAATAAATCAATGTCTGAACTCATAAAAATATCCCTCGTATTTCTTCTGATCCTGATACTGCTCAGGAAAAAGCTGAATATAGGCTATGTCCTTCTTGCCGCATCTTTCATGCTTTTCATTTTATACACAATGAGTTTTGATCTCATTATCAAAACCGCAATAAGAACAATAACCGGCAGTATTACGATCAAGCTTCTGCTGGCATTGTCTTTAATCAGGATGTTCGAAATCATCCTGAGAGAACAGAATGTCCTCTCTACGATGATGTCAACCGTAAAAACTGTTTTCAAAAAAAGAAAAGCAGTAGTAATCTCTATGCCGATGTTAATAGGGATGCTTCCTTCGCTCGGAGGCGCCTATTTTTCTGCTCCGATGGTAAAGGAATCTACTTCCGGACTTAACATAAGCCAGGAGGAAAAGGCTTTCATTAATTACTGGTTCAGGCATCCATGGGAATATATTCTTCCGCTTTATCCCGGTGTTCTGCTTGCATCAGCTGTGACCAGTATCCCTCTTTATAATATTATTACTGCCAATCTTCTTTATGCAGTTTGTCTGTTTATGACAGGTTTTATTTACAGCATGAGGGGTATAGAAAAAAAGGATAACCCGGCTGAGCCATCAAACAGACAAGCAACATGGCCAATTCTCAGAAAAAATGGAATGAGTTTCATGCCTGTATTTGCAGTGCTCTTTCTTGTAGTTATTGCAAGAATAGAACTTCAGTATGCGTTGCTTGCAATTATCTTTCCCTTGCTTCTATTTTATAAATACAAGTCCAAAGAAATTCTGAGAATAACTAAACACGGATTTGCTCTGGATGTCATAGTTATGGTCCTGGGGATAATACTTTTTAAAGAAACAATGGAAGCATCAGGCGCAGTAAAAAATCTCAGTATCCTTTTTGTTGAGCATGGAATTCCAAAACTGCCGATTCTTTGTATTCTTCCCTTCTTGATAGGCTTGCTTACCGGGGTTACGGTTGGGTTTGTCGGCAGTACTTTTCCACTATTAATAAG
>MHDW01000192.1:6135-12754 GCA_001803645.1 Nitrospirae bacterium GWC2_42_7
TCTGGCTGATATGTCATTGGCCTTTGCATTCGGTTTTGCAGGGGTTCTGCTCTCCCCTGTTCATCTCTGCCTTGTTTTGACAAGAGAATATTTCAAGGCAGATATGGCCGGGTTGTATAAAAAAATAGTGCCTGCAACAGGCATTATACTTGTCATTGCTGTTGCAAAATATTTGATTTTGAGATAAGCAGATAAAGAGAGGACAACCCACCCCTTCCTCCCCTCCCAAGAGGGGACTTTGAAGACAATATAAATATAGGGGGGCAGAATTAAGAAATCCCCTCCTTGGAGGGGTGCAGGGGTGGGTAGATTTATTTGCTGTTAAGTCGCGCACCTCTGAAGGGTTACGATAACCAGATGCTTTTATGATATATTTAGATGATCCATGTTAAAAGAATTAAGAATAAAAAACCTTGCGATCATCGAAGACCTTACCGTCAGGTTCGAGAAAGGTCTGAATATTTTGAGCGGTGAAACAGGAGCCGGCAAATCAATCATAGTGGATGCCCTCGGCCTTGCCCTTGGAAACAGGGCCCAGTCTGACCTCCTTAAAACAGGGGAGAAAGAAGCTGTTGTACAGGCATATTTTGAACTCGATGATTACAGCAGTCTCCCGGATCTTGGCATAGATGTTTCAGAAGGGCTTGTTCTTCGTAGAATGCTGTCATCTAATGGAAAAAGCCGAGCATACATTAATGATTCAATGGTAACAATGCAGTCGCTTTCAGAGATCGGCAAATCCCTTGTGGATATCCACAGCCAGCATGAACACCAGAGCCTGCTTACAGTTGCAAAACAGAGGACTCTGCTTGACTCTTATGGAAAATTGCAGTCTGATGCGGAAAAAGTGGGATCCCTTTTCAGGGAAATGCAGACTTTGAAAGATGAGTACTCTGAAGTAAGCGAAAAGATCAAGGAAAGGGCCCACAGGCTTGACCTGCTTAAGTTTCAGATAAATGAGATCAACGTCTCATCTCTCACGACAAACGAAAAAGAAGAACTCGAAGAAGAAAAGAAGATCCTGGCTAATCAGACAAAATTGAACGAACTTACAAACACGGCCTACGCGTTATTATATGAAGCCGAGGGTTCATGCTCAGAACGGCTTTCCAGTGTGATCTCACAACTAAGAGAGATCCTATCCATAGATAGTAGTATAGAAGATACCTTAAAGCTTCTCGAATCAGCAAAGCCTTTAATAGATGATGCTTCGATAAATATGAGGGGATACAGGGAAAGATATGATTTTGAGCCTGGACGTCTAGAGACTGTTGAGGACAGGCTTGAATTGATCAAAAGACTCGAAAGAAAGTACGGCAGCGGGATAGAGACTATTCTGAAATACAGAGACGATGCTGAAGAAGAGATGAAAGGGTTGGAGATGTCAGATGAAAAGTTGATATCAGTTGAAAAAGAACTTGCTCTTAAAAAAACAGCTCTTCAGGAAGCTGCTCTGTCTCTTTCAGAAAAAAGAAAAAAAACAGCAAGAAAAATAGAGAGTCTCATAAAAGAGAACCTCCGGGAACTTGCTATGGCTAATGCAGAATTCAGAATAGATGTTAAACAGGAAGCAGGAGTTGATGAAGGATATTTAGTCAGTCTGCACGGTATTGACCGGATAGAGTTTCTATTTTCTGCAAACCCGGGTGAACCGCTCAAGCCTCTTTCGAAAATAATCTCAGGGGGGGAACTCTCAAGGGTCATGCTTGCCCTGAAGAGCATACTTGCTGAAGTGGACAATATACCTGTTCTTATCTTTGACGAAGTTGACGCAGGCATTGGTGGTAAAACAGCAGGGAGCGTGGGCAAAAAACTTGATCTGATCTCCAAAAAACACCAGCTGCTCTGCATAACTCATCTGCCCCAGATAGCGAAATATGGTGGGTATCACTTGAAAATAGAGAAGAAGAACAAGAATAATAAGACATTCGTAGATGTAAAGGAACTTTCAGGAAAAGAAAGGCAGGATGAAATAGCCCGTATGCTGAGCGGTGATCTGACCGAGGCGTCGCTAAAGCATGCCGAAGAACTGCTGGAGAGAAATAGATGAAAGGAAGAATCAAAATAGATACAGAACTCTGCAAAGGGTGCACATACTGCATTGATACCTGTCCTGCAGGAGTTATTGTAATAAGAAAACGTTTCAATAAGAATGGTTTTTTCCCTGTAATTGCCAGACATCTTGAAAAATGTTCCGGGTGCGCAATGTGCGCTAAAATGTGCCCTGAGATTGCGATAGAGGTCTACAGAAATGATGCTGAAAAAACCAGGAAGGTCAGGAGATAAGAAGCGTAAGATGGAAATTCCAAGAATCACGGTCGATGAACTGAAGGCCATGATCGATAAAAATGAGCCGGTCTTGATCCTTGATGTTCGGGGCAGTGCTGCATATGCAACAAGTCCAAGAAAGATAAAAGGAGCAGTATTCCTTGAACCAAACGATACGTCTGCTATAAGCACCTATGCAAAGACCCTGGATAAAAACATACCTGTCGTTACTTACTGTTCCTGAAAAGAAGAGCAAACCAGTGCCCGTGTGGCAGAAAGATTAATCGAGCAGGGGATTACAAAGGTATTTGCGCTTAAAGGCGGTTATGGGGAATGGAGAAAAGCTGAATATCCTTTGGAAATAAAATAAATATCCTGCTTTTCGTCAGTCAATTCCTAATACTTTAAGTTTTTTCCATAGTGTAACCCTGCTTATTCCAAGGTGCTTTGCTGTAAGAGTCTTATTACCTTTAAAAATGGAAAGAGCAGATTTGATCTTTTCCTTTTCAAGTGCAGAATTATCTTCCCTGGCTTCACTATCGTTATGATGAAATACATATTCCGGCAGGTCCGAAACTTCAATGGTGTCACCCTTGCTGGTGATCACACTATGTTCAATTGCATTGATCAGCTGCCTTACATTTCCGGGCCATCTATAATTTTTTATGACTTCCACTGCATGAGGGCTTATGCGTTTTATATCTTTATTATTTAATACAGATATTTTTTTCAGATAATGAAAGGCTATAACAGGTATGTCATCAATTCTTTCCCTTAGAGAAGGAGTTTGTATGAAAATAGTATTAACCCTGTAAAAAAGATCTTCCCTGAACTTATTTTCATCAACAAGTTTATGCAGATCTTTATTGGTAGCGGATATAAGTCTGATATTTACAGGTATTGGTTGGTGGTCTCCGACCCGCTCAACCACTTTTGCTTCAAGGACATTCAACAGCTTTGCCTGCATCAGAAGGGGCATGTCTCCTATTTCATCTAAGAAGAATGTCCCATCATGTGCTGCCTCAAACCTTCCTGTCCTGTCGTTTAAAGCACCGGTAAAGGCGCCTTTTTTATGGCCAAAAAGTTCGCTTTCAAGAAGATACTCATTCAGAGAGGCACAGTTAAGGCTTATGAATGGTCCCTCTTTTCGTTTGCTCAGTGAATGAATTGCCTGAGCAACAAGGTTTTTTCCTGTCCCGCTTTCACCGCATATCATAACAGAGGCATCAGTACTTGCAGCATTCCGTATTCTCTCATACAAATTCTGCATTATAGTGCTCTTACCCAACAATCCCATAAACCAATAGTCTTTGCTTAATTCATGTTTCAGTTCCTGGAGTTCCAGTTCTTTCAGATACAATGAAGTAATATCAGTCATTGTTTCAACTGCCCCTATTATTTCTCCACTGATGTCTCTTAGGGTTACGGCATTCTTCAAAAGATAAACAGCCCGACCGTCATGTGCTCTTATTCTGCATCTTTTGTTGCAGATTGTTCCGGTTGTAAAAAGATCACATTTTTTCTGTCTTCCGGATTCGGTCAACACTACACATGTATCGCTGTCGAGCATGGAACATTGCCTGCCTATAACCTCTTCACTGCGATAACCTGTTATGTCTTCAGCAGCCCTATTGAAGAATTTAATATTTCCCTCGGTATCTACAATCATAAGACCATCTCTCATGGCCTCAAACACATTCATTAAAAATTTCGGGTCTCTCAAGAATTCTTCAATCATTATGTTAACTCCCTTATAAAACGCAACAAATGTTTGCAGTAAATGTAAAAGTGTTAATTAACGTTAATAATTAAAATTAACAGGTTGACGTATAATTGTCAATAGCAATAATATCTCGCTTGGCCAAGTCACTGATAATATTGGATTTTTAATTATATTTAATTCAGGCATGAAAACTGCATTGCATAGTGCAAGAAGAAAATGCAAAAAGCAATGTTAAATTTTTTATGGATTTATGGAAAGGAGTAAGAGATGAACAAAGTGTTAATTGCAGTTGATAACACAAAGGCTTCAAAGGCTGTGTTATCAACCTTCCACAATTCAGTCAGTCAACCCAAGGAAGTAATCCTGCTTCATGTAGAAAGGCTTGAAGGCAGGTCTTTGATGATCGATATGCTCGGCGATGCAGAAATGTCAACCTTAAAGGAGTCAGTAAAAGGAACTTCTTACAAAGAATCTCTGGATGAAAAGTCCGAAAAGATTCTGACTTATTATAAAAAAGAATTGGAAGATAACGGGATATCCCTGGTCAAAACAGTAATACGTACTGGTCATCCGGCAGAGGAAATCCTTAAGGTTGCTGAGGAAGAAGGAGTTGAATTGATACTCCTCGGCTACAGTGGAAGAAAAGGGCTGAACAGGCTTATTTCAGGCTCTGTTGCCAATGAAGTAGAAAAAAATACAAAGACCCCTGTTCTTGTAGCCAAAAGGCCGCTTACATGTGAGGAACCTTATGGCTGGAAGGATGCTTATGCCGCAGTTACCATTACCACAGCAATAATTTTGGGCTTGTTACTTCTGGAAGTCTTCTTCCAGAAAGGAATCTTTATACACTAATCATATTAATTTCAAAACAAAAAGGAGAAAAAGATGAAAAAAGTATTGGTTGCAGTCAATGACACAAAAGGTTCAAAAGCAGTATTTTCGGTTTTCCGCAATTTAGTTAAGCCACCGGAAGAAGTTGTGCTTCTTCATGTAGAAAAACTTGAAGGCAGGTCTCTGATGATCGATATGCTTGGTGAAGCTGAATTATCAACATTGAGAGAATCCTTACAAGGAACTGAGTATAAGGAAAATCTCGACAGAAAAGCAGCCCAGATCCTTAATTATTACAAAAAGGAACTGGAAAATGGCGGTTTAGTCAGTATAAGAACAATCATTCGAGAAGGGATACCAGAAGACGAAATTATTAAAGTAGCAGAAGAAGAGAGTGTAGATATGATCATTGTCGGAGACAGCGGAAATAAGGGTATGGCCAGATTTATTTCTGGATGTGTCAGTAAAGAAGTGGAAAAAAATTCCGCGGTGCCTGTGCTTCTAGGCAAGTCTGAGATTGAGAAGACTTATGACCTTAAAGAAGCTCCTATCGCGGCTTAAGAAAAACTAACGAAAATCTTTGATTTTCCAGTCAAATACAAACAAAAGACTTAGGAGGAAGAAGTGAAAAAGGTATTAATTGCAGTTGATAACACGAAAAATTCCAAAGGAGTACTCTCAATGTTCAGAGATGTTGTCTCTGTGCCTGAAAGTATTGTTCTACTTCATGTAGAACAACTGGAAGGTAATTCCATGATGACCGCTATGCTCAGTGATGCTGAAATGGCAACATTAAAAGATTCCCTAAAAGGAACTGAACATAAGGAAGCTCTAGACAAGAAAGCGGAAAATTTACTGACTTATTACAAAAAAGAACTTGAAAGGAGCGGTTTAATTAATATCAAGACCGTAATAAAAGAGGGTCATCCTTCAGAGGAAATCCTCAAAACAGCAGAAGAAGAGAGAGTTGATATGATAATTGTGGGTTGCAGCGGAAAATCGAACCTGCACAGGTTTATGTCTGGTTGTGCATCCAGAGAGGTAGAAAAAAACGCCAAGGTGCCTGTTCTTATAACAAAAGGTGATGGCTGCGGTAAACATGCTCATATGTGGAATGGGAGGGAAGCCTATGCCGTACAGTAGTCTGATCTCAGCCCTCACAGCTATAGTGCTCGGCATATCCCTTGGTTTCATTCTTCAAAGAGGGCGCTTCTGTCTTAATTCCGCGTTCAGGGATATTATATTCATAAAAGATCTCACCATGTTCAGAGCATATCTTCTCTGTGTGGTAGTTGCTGTAATTGGCACCAATCTTTTAGAAGACGCCGGATTAATAATGTTTTTTGATCCGGACGCAGGTCAATTTGTCTCAACCACACTTATGCGACAATACTTTTCACCAATTGCCGTTGTACTCGGTGGTTTCCTGTTTGGTCTCGGCATAGTTCTGGCAGGCGGGTGCGCAAGCGGTATTGTGTACAGGCTTGGAGAAGGACAATTGGCAGCAGCTATTGCCATCGGAGGATTCTTTTTCGGAGTAGCAATGACTGCAGACGGCATTTTGAGCCCACTTAGTAAGTTTCTGAAAAGTTTCAAGGTAGATGTTTTTGGAGTATCAAATCCTGCAATATGGGATTTTTTCGGAAGCGGGACAACAACAAAATGGATTACAATAGCTGTCTTTTCCATACTTATATTAACCTTTGTTTTTAAGGGAAAACCAACCTTCGGGATGTCCGGCAGAGGCTATTCATGGGGTTTAACTGGTCTCCTTGTAGGTCTTTTAACCATAATTGC
>MHDW01000192.1:12761-12999 GCA_001803645.1 Nitrospirae bacterium GWC2_42_7
GTATCTTCTTTTTTCGGAGGTATTCCAAGAGGTCTTGCAATAACAACGCCTTTAAGAGAATTCTTCAATTCTGTGCTTTATAACAGTTCTAACTCTCCGTTCCAGGAATTTAGTTTTCTGGGAATATTCAGAGGCACGTGGGGAGTTTTCTTTATTTTGGCAGTACCTATCGGCGGGGCTGTCAGTGCTTTAGCGCTTAAAGAGTTTAAATGGAAGATTCCGCCGGCAAAAGAGGTTA
>MHDW01000192.1:13014-13480 GCA_001803645.1 Nitrospirae bacterium GWC2_42_7
TGTAATCTCGGCCATGGTGTAACCGGAATGTCTACCATGTCGATCACCAGTCTGGTGGGAATATCATCAATTGTTCTCGGCAACTGGGTAATGGTCTATTTCAAGTTCATTAAACCTATGGATGATGATTAAGCAGTAACAAAAAGGGGCACAGTGAATAACTGTGCCCCTTTTTACTTTTATCCTAGGGAAAATTTGTGTAGAGCAGCTTCAGCTGCTTACATACGGCTCAAAAAAACCATCGCAATATTAATAAACAGAAGACTTTCGGTCTTCTATCTGGATCTACCTTCCCTTACCTTTAAAATAATCCCCGAGAATTTCCCTGCTGTGTTCGTCTTCATGACAGTAAATACATAGATTCTCCCAGTTAGAACCGTCTGAAGGGTTATTCTTGTGATTGCCGTCTTTATGGTGAACTGTAAGAATATTGCGGTTCTTGAAATCAAATTCTCTGCCGCATTTG
>MHDW01000193.1:0-1882 GCA_001803645.1 Nitrospirae bacterium GWC2_42_7
TATAACCGGAGTTCACACTTGGAAGGACTGTAAAGACTATAAAAATATGACGGCGTGATCGCTAAAGCCATTCACCAAACCCCAATTTTACCTTCATCTCAGTTCCATCCCGCTTTTTCCATCCCTCCTATCAACAAAGTGCAAAAGTTTAAAAACTCATAAACTCAAATCACATTGTGCCGAAGTTTAATGGCCCATCAGGCAAAAGAACTGTATCAACTTTACCGCCCGTTTCCTTCAAAATCCTATCCTTCCCCTGCCTTCTTCTGCCCTACAAAAGAATCCTTGCTGCACCGGATCATATTCTATCTTCATTATCTTACGTGGCTTTCCGTTTTACCAACGGCAGCATATAAATATTGTATTTATCTTCAAGCTTAATGCATTCCTTATGACTTTCCAATTCGACTTCCTCAAGCGAAAATTGGGGAGGGACTTCAATTTCAATAGTGAAATCCTCATCTTCAACAGGCGGAGTTGGTTTTGTCTTTATACCGGGATATTTCTGATGGAGAGCCTCTATCAATTCAGCAACTGCGTCAGCAAGCAATGTTTTATCACTCATTACTGCTTTCATTTTATAGACCCCTTTTAGTTAAAATGGTTTTTATCGTATCGTCAACTAACTCTATCATATTTTTCACGATATTTTCATTCATTTCAAATAGTTCATAATCCGATTTTATCCTGTGAGTGTAAAGCTGTCTTAATGGAAGACGAAAATGCTCTAACAGTCCGGTTGTCCGCTGAGGGTGTTTTGGATTAAACCAGTAGCCATTAACAAACGGTTTAATGATGGCAAGATGCTTCCATACCTTCCCCTCATCAGGGTCACCAAGCGCAGCCCACATCGCCTGATAGGATGCATAATATAACCGTGAGATTGCACTATTATATCTCTTGTTTTCATAAAGAAATTTTGCATCTTCCAGATAATTCCTGGCATATTTAATCCTGAATTCTATCAATGTTTACGCCGCTTCCTTCAAAATCTTTCCATTCTCCTACTTTTAAAGTCGCCCCTTAGTGCAAAAATTTAAAAGCTCACAAACTCAAATAGCATTGTGCCGAAGTTTAATGGTTCCTCAGGGAAAAGGACTGAATTACCTCTACCGCCGAACCCATCAGTTTCCGGCAAAAAACATGATTGAAATACTATAGCCATACGCTGTTTTTGTGTCAACATAATAATAGCTCTTTTAATAATGAAGATTCATATGTTTTCTGATCTATATCATATCGTTCTGCTATAACACAGGTTATAATTAATGCATGGAAAAGATTGACCGTTCTTACGTCAGATATATACGCTATTTTGTGCAGTGGTCTGTTTTCTTTTTTCTGATATATGCCGGATACAGGTTCTATTTATTCGTAGATTATTTTTCAGGCGGGCAGGTCAATTCAACTCTCCCTGTTTCAAGGCTGCCTTCGGTAGAGGGATTTCTTCCTATAAGCGCTTTGATGTCATTAAAGCTTTGGCTCTTTACCGGATATTTCGATATTATTCATCCTGCTGCTCTTGTTATCTTCATAGCAGCGCTCGCAATGGCCTTTTTCCTCAGAAAAAGTTTCTGCGGATGGATATGCCCGGTTGGAGCTTTTTCAGATCTGACATGGAAACTCGGCAAAAAACTTTTCAGAAAGAATTTCATTATAAACAAATATGTGGATTTTCCCCTCAGGTCTTTGAAATATATCCTGATGATATTCTTCATTTATGTGATTGCTATTAAAATGCCTTCATATGCTATTTTAGAGTTCATCGAGGGAGACTATTATAAGATAGCTGATGTGAAGATGCTCTATTTCTTTACGAAGATGACTACAACTACCTTGGTCACTCTGCTGATATTGTTCCTGCTCTCAATGTTATACAAAA
>MHDW01000193.1:1910-12888 GCA_001803645.1 Nitrospirae bacterium GWC2_42_7
TGGAGCGCTCCTTGGAATTCTGGCAATATGCAGTCCTTTGAGAATTACAAGGAACGAGGATGCTTGTACACACTGCGGCAGTTGTACTAGGAACTGCCCCTCCCAACTGCCTGTTGAAGACAAGGAGCGGATCATATCTCCTGAGTGTACAGGATGCCTTACATGTGTAAGTCACTGTTCTTCAAAAGGGGCGCTTGATATAGCTTTTACAAGAAAGAAGATATTGAATCCTCTGTTGTTTGTTTTTCTACTGCTTGCTTTATTCTTCGGAACTATCGGTATCGGGAAAATAACCAATAAATGGAATTCAGCAATTACTTATGAAGAATACAGGCAGATGATCCCTAAGGCTGATATATTGGGACATCCCTGAGACGCGTGGTCAGGCAGATACCAAAATATTATTATCGAAACATCCAATGTTGCCGGTCTCAAGCCATCTTTTGTACCTGCATAATATCTTGTTGTAATTACGACAAATACTTTATCAGCATAAATCCGCCAACCAGCAGAACAAAGAAAGCTATTGTCAGTATATTGAAATACTTATCTATAAAGACCTTGATCGGCGGGCCGAAGCGATAGATCAGAAATGCTACCAGGAAAAACCTTCCTGCCCTTCCTGCAAGAGATGCAAGCACAAATACAACAAAGTCTATCTTGAATGCCCCGGCAGCGATCGTAAAGACTTTATAAGGAATGGGTGTAAATCCTGCAATGCAGACTGCCCAGGCATCATATCGCATATACAACGCCCTGATATATTCATATTTCTCTGTGGCACCATAAAGAGTAAGTATTCGCATCCCGAAGGTGTCAATAAATTCAAGGCCGATAAAATATCCGAACATTCCGCCCAGAACAGAACCTGCTGTGCAAATAGCTGCGTATTTAAATGATTTTTTGGGCAGAGATAGTGCCAGGGCAATAAGAAGAACATCCGGGGGGATCGGGAAAAAAGATGATTCTGCAAAAGCGAGAATGAACAGCACTGGAACGCCGTAAGGGGTATAAGCCCAGTGCAGCACCCAGTCATAAAGTTTCCTGAAATATCTCATGATTTATTCATAACAAATCTTAAATTTTCTCTGCAGTTCCGGATTATCTCAACCTTAACCTGGTCAAGATGAATCCGGTTATCCTGTTCAATAAATTACTTCTTCTCAGGAACGGAAAAGGTGGAGTCTTTCTGTTACCTATTCTTTCAAGCAACATCCTGATCTCATCGTTTTTACCAACTGACAGCCCTTTTCTTAATGTCTCAAGAGATTTTGGTTTATCGCCTGCTTTTAGATAAACTTTGCCGAGATTAAGATAAAATAAACTGTTGTCAGGCTCCTGCAATATAGCATTTTCACATAAAGAGATCGCCTCAGTGATCTGGCCTCTTTCCTGAGAAATGCAAAAGCCGAGAAATGACATGATCGCAGGTGTCTTTTTAAGGGCATAAGCTTTTTCAAGAGAAGCAAGCGCAGAGAGAGTATTCTTTTCTCTCAGGAATAAGAGCCCTTTTTCAAATAGTTCATCTGCTGTCATTCTGTTTTATTTTTCAGCCGGATATTAATATCCGGCTGATATGATTAAATTGGTCGGGGCGACCTGATTTGAACAGGCGACCACTCGCACCCCAAGCGAGTGCGCTACCAGGCTGCGCTACGCCCCGTTTTATCTGATCTGACTTAATATGTCTTTGAGTCTTTTTTTTACGAGTTCTAAAATACCGGCAGGATCCTGCGAACTTTTTGTATTTACTGGTGAAGCAGTTATCGGTTCTGAAGATTTCATAAACCCTTCGCTGAATTTCTTCCTCACACCTTCTATAGTGAACCTGTCCTGATATAACATTTTCTTCAAAAGAAGAATTACTTCGAGATCCTTCTTTGTATAGACTCTCTGTCCTGATTTGTTTTTTCTTGGTTTGAGAAATGGGAATTCAGTTTCCCAGTATCTCAGAACATAGGATTCAATTCCCGTAAGCCTGCTTACTTCACCGATCTTGTAAAAAAGTTTGTCAGGCAAAGGCAGTTGGGGACGGACAGCTTCACTTTGTAATTTATGCATTTAATTTTTCTATCTCTTCTTTTAATTGATTGCTCACCCTGAAGGTTATTACTCTTCTCGGAGTTATCTCAAGGTCTTCCCCTGTTTTGGGATTTCTGCCCCTTCGGGCCATCTTTTTTCTGATATTGAATGTGCCGAATCCTGATATTTTTACAGACTCTCCCTCTGTGAAAGTCTGCTTTATCGTGTCAAAAAGGATCTCAACTATATCCTGAGCCTCTTTCTTAGGGAGGCCTACTTTTTCGAAAATTGCATCAACAAGGTCTGCTTTTGTCATTTATACATCTCCCAATAGAATTTTCTTAATTATATTAAGGACATAGCTTATTGTCAAGAAGATTATTGAAAAATATTTTCAAGGGCTGGATTAACTACAATTTTCTCCTGAACAGTGCGAAGAAAAATTCACTGATTTTTTCATATACCGGACGATTGACCCATTGCTCAATTAATATTTTTTCTGAGTGTTCGAGGTCTATATGGAATATTTCATTCATGATCCCGCCAAATCCGCCACCTAAAACCCCGACATTACCTTCATCGTTTCTTCTGAGAGATTGGAAGTCAAGATTTGTGGAACCTATTATGCTCCATATTCCGTCAAAGGCGTATGTCTTTGCATGAAGTATTTCGCCCTTATAGTTATATATTTCGACTCCGGCTTTCAGCAGTTTTGTGAAAAAGGCCCTGCCTGCATAATATGCGGAAGAGACATCTGATTTCCCCTGTAAGAGCAGTTTTACTTCCACTCCACGTCCGACAGCATCTTCGAGTATCTGGAGCATTCTTCTGCTTGGAGTAAAATAGGCTGATGTAAGGTATATGCTCTTTTCAGCATGTGTGATGCTGTAGTACAACAGCCTGCGCATTTTGCGTCTTCCCCGTGCAGAGCTTGCGAAAACAGGCAATACAGGAAGACCGTCCGGGACCGGATCAACAGATGGATCGAATTGGATCGGGCTTCCTTTCCATATCAGCCAGCTTTCTTTGAATGTGTCGAAAAGTGTTTTAACTATCGGCCCTTCAAGGAAAATGCCAGTATCACGCCAGCCCTTGCTTTTTCTTATCATATGATATCCGCGGTATTCATTAGCGATATTCAGGCCTCCTGTGAAAGCCTTGGTGCCGTCGATAATAATGAGTTTTCGGTGGTCTCTGTGAACATAGTGAAAAGGGGCGGCCCATTTAAAAGGCCGTGATGCCCTTATCTGAACTCCTGCCTGCCTGAGGTCTTTCCAAAATTTATTTGATGTGAAAAGAGAGCCAAAATGATCATAAATAATATAGACCTTAACACCTTCAGACGCCTTTTGTTTCAGAATTTGAGCTAATTCCAGACCTGTTTCATCGTCTCTGAATATATAAAACTGGAGGCATATGAATTCCTTTGCACTTTTGATTGAACCAAAAATAGCATGAAATACCTCTTTGTCTTTCCATAACAGGTTAACTCTATTTGAATCTGTAAAATGAGCGCCGTATACCTTTTGAATAATTTTTCTGCCGAATGAATTGGTTACAGTGTTATTCATAATGCCTTTGATTTAACGGGATTTTCTTTATATTCATATTGTTGTCCGGCTGTGCTTATAGATATTTACTCCCAGAATCAGCTAAACTTATTATAAGGTTTTTTTTGATTTTGAGGTAATAATTGAATATTTTTATAAAGAACATAGCTGAAGAGACATGCCTTTGCGAGGCCCTGATAATCCCTGTTACAGAAAGCAGTGCTGATATCAGGAAGGGTCTTCCCGCACAGATAGCAAAACATGTTAACAAAAACCACTTAAATAGTTTTTCCGGCAAACAGAATGAGATCCTTATGATCCCGGCTCCTTCTGATATCAAACCAAAAAGAATTCTGCTTGTCGGACTTGGCAAAAAAGATTCTGTTACTGCTGATAAGATAAGGCAGGCAGGAGGGAAAACAGCAGTTTATCTGCGCGAAGCCGGCATAAAAAGCATGGCGCTTTCTACAGGCCTGATCTCTTCCTTGAAAATGTCTCCTGCTGAATTTGCAGAGGGTGCGGTCCTTGGGCTTTATACCTTCACTAAATACAAAACCGAGAACAAGGCAAAGCATATCAAGAGCCTGACCATACTTTCAAAGTCTTCTCATGATATAAAGGAAAAACTGAAATTCGCAAAAATCAATGCGGATGCCGTCTGTTTTGCAAGAGATCTGATAAACAATCCTTCTAATGATATGACACCTAAGGATCTGGCAAGCGCTGCCTTAACTTTAAGAACAAAGAAGCTTACAGTTAAGGTCCTCGAAAAGAAAGATGTTCAGAAGCTCGGCATGGGAGCTTATCTTGCTGTTGCAAGCGGTTCGTGCGAGCCCTCGAAATTTATAGTGCTGCAGTACAAAGGTGGAAAGGGTGCTCCTGTTGTCCTGATCGGAAAATCAATAACATTTGACAGCGGCGGGATATCATTAAAACCAGCAGACGGCATGGAAAAGATGAAATACGATATGGCAGGAGGAGCTGCAGTATTGGGTGTTTTAAAGGCTGCCTCTGAGTTGAAAATGCCGGTGAATCTTATCGGAATACTGCCTGCAACAGAGAATCTCCCGAGCGGCTCTGCTGTAAAGCCGGGCGATATTGTAAGGACAATGAACGGGAAAACAGTTGAAATAGTCAATACAGATGCAGAGGGACGGCTTATTCTCGCTGATGCAATTGAGTATGCAAAACGTTTCAAACCAAAAGCTATTATTGACATTGCTACACTTACAGGTGCTTGCTCGATCACTTTTGGTAATGAAGCGATAGCCATGATGGGCAATAATAATGAACTTAAGCAGCAAATCACGGAATCCGGCGACAAAACGTCCGAGAGAGTGTGGGAAATGCCGCTTTTTGAGGAATATAAAGACTATATAAAGAGTGATATCGCTGATATCAAGAACTCAGGGGGCCGAAATGGCTCACTTTTGACATCGGCATACTTCTTGTATGTATTTGCAGGACAAACCCCTTGGGTTCATCTTGACATAGCAGGCACAGCCTGGACTGAAAAGGATAAACCTTATGTTCCAAAAGGTGCTACAGGAATTGGAACAAGGCTTATTCTGGACTTAATAAAGGAGTTGAAATGAGATCGTTTAAGTTATTGTTAATACTATCTTTTTTGCTTGTTCCGTCATTTGCATTTGCATGGGGGCCATTAACACATATATATCTTGGGAATGAACTTTTCGGCTTTGGTTCTCTGCTTCCTGCAGGGATTCTTGAAATCATAAGGCGGTACAGAAAGGATTTTCTCTACGGTAATATAATGGCTGACATAATCATAGGCAAAAAATATATGCCAAAAGACAAATCATCTCACAGCTGGGATGTTGCTTTTGATCTTTTTAGATCCGCAAGTACTAATCAACAAAAGTCTTTTGTCTATGGTTATATGTGCCATCTTGCTGCTGATACTGTTGCCCATAATACTTATACTGTTGACAGAAAGAATATCGGACACACTGTTATGGAGATGAAGGCAGACAGCATTATTGATAAGAAGTATTGGTTTCAGGCTATGGCCATTGAAAGAAAGATACAAACAAGAAATGATGTTTTTCTGGAGAATTCTCTTGATAGGTATATGTTTTCTTTTAAAACAAATAAACGGATATGTAAGGGTCTGGTGATGCTTTCTGTTTTTAATCAGGAGAGAATTGGTGACTTCATTGATAGAAATCTGACAACGTCTCTTCCTGACAGAGGTATTATAGAGAACTTACATCAGGAATCTCTTGATAAAATAATTGATCTGCTTCAGAATTTTGAGAACTCCGAAGTTGTTAAGTCGAGTCCGAGTGGCGAAGTAGACAGAGGGAAACGCGTAAAGACATTTATTAGTCCATATTTCCATTAATTTTAGGAATCCAAAAATTGCTTTAAAAAATTATTTAACCCGTTTTTTGTTGACCAGTTTTGTATTTCTCAAATACGGCCAAAAAAATTCTTGAAATCCAAACTATAAACAGCTGTCTCTGCCACAGTTCCAAATTTCTGTCATTCTGGCTTGTCCAGAATCTTTCTTTGCTTCGGAAGGATTCCCGACAAGCGGGAATGACACTGAAAGAAACCAATCAATTTCCAGACGCTCTTCCGACTCTGCCGCAGGGTCTTCACAATAATATTATTATGTTGGCTAGATATGAATTATAATAAACAACCATGAAAGACATGCTCGGGAGAGAAGATGTAAAAACTGCTGAAACTGCGCTGAAACTTTTAATAGACAACCTTCCCCTTAAAACACTAAAAGAAAAGAATCTAAAGATCGAAGATTCGCTCAATGCGATCAGTTCAAAAGACATCTTCTCCTCAGAAGACCTGCCTGCCTTTAAACGCTCCACAGTAGATGGTTATGCAGTAAAAGCTGAAGATACATTTGGAGCAACAGAGACCATGCCTGTATACCTTAATCTGGAAAAAGAGATCTTTATGGGACAAATGGCGGATTTTTCACTTTCTGAAGACGGAGCTGCAAAGATTCCTACAGGCGGGATGCTTCCTGATGTGGCTGATGCTTCAGTGATGTTTGAACACGTCCAGATAATTGACGATAAGATGATCGAAGTTTTCAAGCCTGTGGCTCCGGCTGAAAATGTCATACAAAAGGGCGAGGATGTCAAAAAGGGCGAGATCATAATAAGAAGAGGCCGGAGAATAAGGCCTCAGGATATAGGGGCATGCGCCGGCGTAGGTGTCACGGAAATAACTGTTTATGAAAAACCAAAGGTCTCTGTGATCTCAACAGGAGACGAGATTGTATCCCCTGAAAAATCTCTGAGCATAGGAGAAGTGAGGGATATAAATTCCTATATGCTTACGGGAATGATAGAAGAATCAGGAGGTATTCCTCTCATAAAAGGGATCTTTAAGGACGATTATGAAATTATAAGAGATGTTATGGAAACCTCATTGAAAGATTCTGACCTGATAATTATTTCAGGTGGAACATCAGTCGGGACAAAAGATATAATTGCAAAGATCATAGATGATTTCGGCAGTCCGGGAGTTCTGTTCCATGGATTGTCTCTGAAACCTGGGAAGCCAATGATAGGCGGAATGATCAATGGAGTTCCTGTTTTTGGACTGCCAGGGCATCCGGCTGCGGTCAGTATTTGCTTTGAGATATTCATTCTGCCGATATTGAATATATTGTCAGGACTAAACGAAAAATTTCCTCAGTACTCCAGACGGATTGTGAAGGCAAAGCTCTCAAAAAACATCTCTTCAACTCAAGGAAGAGAAGAGCATATCAGGGTGATCCTCGAAGAAAAAGAAGATGGTTTGTGGGCAGAGCCTGTTCTTGGTAAATCAGGGTTGATAACAACACTTGTGAAAGCTGACGGTACTATTGTAGTGCCCCTGAATGTTTATGGTATTGAAAAAGGGACTATTGTTGATGTGAGGTTGTTTTAGCCCGAATTATTTTTCATATGAATAACACGACAAGATATAATATTTGTGCTTCGAGCTTCGTGTTTGATTTCTCAGATACAAACAAAAATTTCCTGAAATCCGTAGTCTGTGAAGATTTTAAAATCAGCGTGTTCCAAGTATTGTGTCATTACCTGAAATATTGGGTCTTATACATTCAAGCAATTTTATTTGCATCTGAGAAATCTTTGGATTATGCAAAATTTATGAATAGTGTGGTTAGATTGGAATGAAGATAGCGATACTTACAAGAACAGGTTTTCATCATGCCAGTTTTATAAACAGACTGCAGGAAGAGTTTGAAATTGCCTGTGTTGTAAGAGAGTCATATCCTGAGCAGAAAAAAGATAATCCGAGTAAGTCTTTTTTAAAAAAGATCGGTATCGGGCTCACTCAAGACGAGATATTTTTGAATGGTTTTTATGAAAAATACTCTGCCGGATTCAGGCATCATTCCGGATTAAAGGAATACCTGAAAGCGCCTTTTGATGTAGTGATCGAAAAGAAATCAACCAAATATCTAGGCATCAATTGTGGAGATATAAACAGTCCTGATATTGAAGTATTTCTGAAAGATATTGCCCCTGATATTATCGTAGTGCTTGGAAGCAGCATAATAAAGCTGAATATATTAACTATACCAAAAATTGCGATGATGAACATTCATACAGGCCTTTCCCCTTATTACAGAGGCACATGGAGCTATGGCTGGCCTATTGTGAACAAAGAGCCTGAATATATCGGAGTGACGCTCCATCATGTAAATTCAGGGATTGATTCCGGTGACATAATATATCAGACGAGACCGATGCTTAATGTTCATGATGACCTGAATACAATATTTCTGAAGGTGGTTTCTGAAGGTATAGAACTGGCTGTAATGGCTGTAAAAGAGATCCTGAAAAATGGTTCGATCAGATCTTATAAACAACCAGTTTCTAAGGAGTTCATAAGTAAGGCCCCCTCTCCCTGCGGGGAAGATAACGCCCCCGCCTTCGGCACCCCCTCTTTACCAAAGAGGGGGAAGGGGGAGTTAATTTCCCCTCCCTTGAGGGGAGGGCCTGCCTGTCCGGTAGGCAGGGATGAAGGGGAGGGTGATGTATGTGGCTTTACTAATGACCTCAGTAGTAATACAGGCAGGCTTTATCTTGCCAAGGACTTTAATGCAGAGATAGCACGCAGATGTCTGTCTAATCTTGAAGAAGGAATATTAGAGACATATATTCAGAAAAAGGATCAGTTCGACTCTCGGGTAAAACTATCTGGATTTATTCCTCCACAAATTACAAAATGAATAAATTCATTGTTCTTTTGTTCCATTCCACAGATGATCGGAACCGGTCGTCTTTAAAGGACCTCGGTAATATCCATCCTGATCTATTCGAAGAAGTTCTGATGTCTTTAAAGAAAGATTTTGATATTGTGAGTCTTGAAGAGATCGTCGAAGGTATTTCAAAACGAGGGAAAAGCAGAGAAAAATTGCTTGCTATAACCTTTGATGATGGCCCGAAGTCTTATGCAGTGAATGCAGTCCCAATTATGGATTCACTAGGAATTCCCTCGACCTGTTTTTTGATCACAGACTGCATAGGAGACAAAGAAGTTTACTGGCGGTATTTATATAATTTTTGCATAAACAGCGGAAAAGGTATGGAGTTAGCTGATCTGATAAACTCAGAATACGGAGCTTCTATAAATACCGAAGGGATCATCAAATTCACACGTAATAACTATAACAAGAAAAAAAGTATAAGCATTATGAGAAAAATATTTGAAGAAATAATCTCAAAAGATGAATATAACAGCAAAGAGGGAGAACTTTTATTGTCTGTCAAAGACATTGATACCTTAAAGAAGAAACAGTCTGTCAGTTTCGGGATCCATACACACACTCATCCTGTAATGATGAGGTTGAGCGATGATGAGATACATAATGAGATATATGAAAGTTTGGAATTTTATAAGAGCAATATAAAAGACAATACGCCGATGTTCAGCATCCCATTTGGAAGGCTTTACCAGGATTATGACGAGAGGACTATTATTACAGCCGGAAAACTTTCGGTGGATGTGATCCTGTCTGCATATGGAGGTGATAACAAAATAGGCCAACCGCTTTATAATATACGCAGGCTTTCTGTAAATGAAGGTATGCTTAAAGACGGAATAGGGTCATTTGTCCGCTCGCTTAATAATATTGAAGCTCCTTCTGAATATTCGGAGAAAGAGGACTATTTAAATTCTGTGATTCAAAAAAAAGACTATTGAACTTTTCAATATAGTTCCAAACTTCTCTCATTCTGGCTCGTCCAGAATCTTTCTTTGCTTCTGAAGGATTCCTCTATGAGCCGTTGGCTTCGAGCCATAGGCCGACAAGCGGGAATGACACTTAAAGTAATATTCAAATAATAGACGCACTGCGGTCTCTGCCGCAGAGTTTTCATTGTAAATTTATTTTAAACAGATTTGACATAGTACATAATGAAAATGTTATTTTATTACTCCTTCATAGGCTCGTAGCTCAGTGGGAGAGCACTACCTTGACACGGTAGGGGTCGGCGGTTCGAAACCGCCCGGGCCTACCATAGAAATCAAACAGCTTACATGACCTGTAAGCTGTTTTTTTGTTCAAAAGTTATTCAAGCAGATTACGAAATGATTTTTAAATTAACGTCCTCACAGTTTTAGAAAAAGATAGTCTTTTTCTGCATTTTTGTGTTCAAATTATGTGTAAATTCCTTCTATTGAGCATTTTCACTCATAATTAAGATTTAAAAAAAGAGCAGTGAGAATTTTGATAATTATAAATGAATGACGTAACTAGTTGAAACTGCAAGATAATTAAATAAATAAAATTATGCAATAAATTAGAAAAAATGGTATCTTTATTGCTTGTTTATTTAGTTCTGTATATTAATAACGATTCTTGAAAATAAATACAATTTTTTTTGACAGGAGGAATTTAAGATGAGAGACGAAGGAAGCAGAGCTGGAAGATGGCAAATGGGACTGACTGTGATAATTATGATTTTGATTGGTTTTATTTTTGTTCAAGCTGAGGCAGCAACTTCCTTTACCGATGATTTTTCAGGAGGTATTAATACCGATCACTGGACTGTTACAGCCGGTGCTTACACGATTGACGATACACAGGGCGACATCCGCATTAGCAAACCGGATGGAGGTGGTGCCTGGGCACAAGTTTTTTTCGATCATGATCTTTATGGTGATTTTGATGTATCAGTGGATTATAGTGATGCTGTTTTGGCAGGATGCCAGAACCAGATACAGCTCAACCTGATATTTGGAGGGCAATACGTAGCAGACAGGAGAGAGAACTGGTGTGCAAGCAGATATTCGGTTTGGCTTGATCCAGGGGGAACGGTAGGCGTAATGGGCACATCGGATACATCCGGGATATTGAGGGTAACACGTGTAGGCAGTACCGTAACTTTTTATGCAAA
>MHDW01000194.1:0-1798 GCA_001803645.1 Nitrospirae bacterium GWC2_42_7
AAATATGTTAAGGTTGCCGATACAATAAGGGGCTTCAAAGCAATAGTTGACGGACAGTATGACGATGTTCCGGAACAGTGTTTCTATATGTGTGGCGGCATTGAAGAGGTTGAAGAGAATGCCACAAAACTTGGAATAACGAGGTAATAAAATGGCGGAAGGGAAACTTCTACTTGAAATAGTCACACCTCAGGGGCTTGTATTCAGCGAAGAGGTTGACGAGGTGACAGCAGCAGGGAGTGAGGGCGAATTCGGCGTCCTTCCCGGACATGTGCCTTTTATCACGACCATTAAGGTAGGACTGCTTACATGCAAAACAGGGAATGACATAAAACATTTCTTTGTGAGTTGGGGATATGCAGAGGTTGGTCCTGATAAGGTCCTGATACTTGCAGACAGCGCTGAAAAGTCTGAAGAGATCGACATTGAGAGGGCTAAGGCTGCAATGAAGAGGGCTGAAGAAAGACTTAAAAAGTCTGAAGAGATAGATTTTGCAAGAGCTGAATCAGCACTTGAGCGCGCGGTGACAAGAATACAGCTTGCAGAAATAAGAAAAGTAAAATAAGCTTACAGGGAAAGTAAAAAATAGATCAAACAAAGAAGGGCTTGCAGATGATGCAAGCCTTTTTTTGTTTAAGAGTAACGCCCCCTGGCCCCCTCTTAGCCTAAGAGGGGGAACAAGGCAAAGAATATTTGATAGTCTTATTGATGTGAAAGTTTTATTCCCTCTCTTAAGATAAGAGAGGGGGAGGGTGAGTTATGAAAAAACAGCAAGGAATATAGAGGGTTAATAAGAGTAACGCCCCCTAACCCCCTCTTAACCTAAGAGGGGGAATTAGGGGAAATAATGGTCCAGAGGATTATAGAAGTGAATGTCTTCTGCCCTCTCTTAAGATAAGAGAGGGGGAGGGTGAGTTATGAAGGGGTGCATGATGGGTTATGTATGAGGGTGAGGTTAGGTTAAGGGAAATGAAATTCGCAAGAAATGATTCTGTATTAAAACCACGTCGGCAAGAGTTAAGGCGTAATCAGACCGATGCAGAAAAGGCATTATGGCTGAAGGTGCGGAACAGACAGATCTGCGGGATGAAATTTTATCGTCAGTATAGTTTAGGCCCCTTTATTTTGGACTTCTATTGCCCTGAAAAGAAGCTTGCAGTAGAATTGGATGGCGGACAACATAATCAGCATGAGAATAAAGAATACGATACAGCCCGTTCAGAATATCTGAAAGCACATGGAATTGATGTGATACGGTTCTGGAACAATGAGGTGTTGCTTGATATGGAGAGCGTATTATTAAAACTGACATCAATCATAAGTAACTTACCAGATCACTTGTAAAATAAGAAGGGAAATTTTTCTGGCTAACTCCTCCTGCCCTTCACTTAACCTAAGAGGAGGAATAGCAAAGATGAAAGAGAAAATTAATTAGAGTAACACCCCCTGGCCCCCTCTTAACCTAAGGGGGGGAATAGAAAAAAGAGAAGTCGTGGTCTTTTGTTTTGTTCTCCCTCTTAAGATAAGAGGGGGTTAGGGGGGTGTTATGAGGATTGAAAGGAGGGGTGATGTTAAATGACTAATCTTTTCCATGGCACGCCGATTGCTTTAAAGAATATAAGAAAAGGAGATTTAGAAATATGAAAGGCCTTATGAAAAACTCTGTACAAGGGCATAAGCAGGGAGGATATGACAATGGGATGCTGTTTTGCGGGTTTGGCAGCGAGGATAAAGCCAGGAGAATGAATATTGTTCTTTTCACCCGAAATGTGTCAAAACTCACAATGCAAAAGCAAGG
>MHDW01000194.1:1843-3936 GCA_001803645.1 Nitrospirae bacterium GWC2_42_7
TTTCATATGCAATAATGCAACAAATGAATTATAATGGAACCTCAAATTAAAACGTTGGAGGGATGATGATATCCAAAAAACTTGTCAGCCTGTTGCTCTTAATTCTCTCACTCTTATCTTTTTCATCTCCTGTCTCTGCAATGTCCGAAGAAGAGAAGAGTTTTCTGAATATGTATTTCACTGAAGAAGAGCTTCAGGTTGTATCTGCCACAAGAAGCCTTCAGTCGATCACAAGGGTTGCTGAGAATATATCGGTTGTGACAAAGGAAGATATAGAGTTGATGAATGCGCATACGCTTGCAGATGTGGTGAGCAGAATAACTGGAGTACAGATATCTCCAGTTGGCGGGATAGGTTCTCCGGCTATGATAGGTATCCAAGGCTCGGAGATCGGGCATGTGGCAGTATTTATGGACGGAGTTTTTCTTGGAGATTTGATGAGCAATTATACTGATGTTGCAACTCTGCCTGTTCAGCATGTCGAGAAGGTTGAGATAATAAAAGGCCCTGCTTCTTCAACATGGGGCTCATCTCTGGGCGGGGTCATCAATATCATCACAAAGTCCCCTGAACAGAAAAAAACCTTCAGCGGTTCTCTTTATTCATCCTACGGCGAACGTCAGACAGCGGATGTCAGTGCTGAGCTTTCTGGCAAGACCGACAGGTTTGGCTATTACTTCAGTGCAGGAAATCTCCGGTCTGACGGGTTCATCCCAAGCACTGGGCTTCATCGGAATAATATATATTCGAAGTTTACTTTTGACCTGACTGACAAGAGCAGGCTGACATTTTCCTTGTACTATAATATGGGTGAAACAGGCTTAGGAGAATCAAAGGGTTATGATTTTATAGATCATTTTACTGATGAAAGCTTAGCAGCCAGACTCTTATATGAGAGTTCTCTCACTGATGATCTTAGCCTCAGGTTTTCATTGAAATCATATAACCTTAATACTAAATATATCTCAGATACATTTGGCAGCGGACAATTTTTTGATAATAACAACCAAAATAAGTACTACGGCACAAACGCTGAGCTGATATGGAAGCCTGCAGGGCATACAATTGTATTGGGGACTGACTATGAAAAGAAGAGACTTGAGGTTGATTATAAATATACCTTCTGGGGCATGCGTACCACAGAGACTGAGAAGACAGATAAATGGTCTGTTTTTGTGAATGATACAATAACATGGGACAAGCTGACGATAATCCCGGGCTTGAGATACGACCATCTTGAGAACAATGAGGGCTTTTTGAGCCCAAGCCTTGGAATGACATATGAGCTCTTCAGCAAAACAATACTAAGAGTGAATGTTTCGCGAGGGTTTAACAGTCCAACACTTTTTAATCTCAAGATAGATGATCCGGGATGGGGAACTAAATCAAATCCAGATCTTAATACTGAGAAGATATGGTCATATCAATGTGGGTTCGAAACAGGTGAGCTTAAATATGTATGGCTGAAAGTCTCTTTATTCAGGCATGTCATTAAAGATGCTATTGTATGGAAGGCTATAACAGACCCTGTTTATTTTTATACAGTAGAGAATGAAACGAAACAGAGGAGGCAGGGAATCGAGATCGAGTTCAGGACAATGCCGATCTATAATTTCACTCTGTACGGCGGAGCTGCCTTTATTGATTATAAGGAGCTTGAGAATAGGCCGACACAGACCTTTGACATAGGCCTGAAATATGATGATAAAAAATCCTTCAGGGCGCTTCTTCATGGTCATTACATTTGGCTTGATTGGCCTAAAGTGGATAAGGATTTTTCAGCGGATTATAACTCATTTGTCTTTGATGTTAATATGATCAAGAAGTTCTATGAGAAAAAAGACTTTTCTGTCGAAGGTTTTGTGACCGGCCATAATATCTTTAATGCTGCACAATATACATCTGGATATTTAAAAAATTCCGGAAGGTGGATCGAGTCTGGAGTAAGGATGAAGTTTTAAAACCACCTCCTTGGTGCCTTCTTTTTAATGAATAGATTGGTTATCGAGTAGAAATCTGGAAGTGAATTTTCTTTTTGGCATACCTATTGCTTGTCTTTTCATTAGGAAAGGAGGTGAAGTGGAAAGAAAGGG
>MHDW01000194.1:3999-6881 GCA_001803645.1 Nitrospirae bacterium GWC2_42_7
GACAAGAAGGACCTTCTGAGTATGGCATGCTGTCCAGGTACCAGTAAAATACGTTCTACAGGCTAAGAAAACATTTAAGGAGGGCGAAAGCCCTCCTGCTATTTAAAGGGGATTATGAGACTTTCGAGATACTGCAAAATTTTTCAGGACAAAATAAATTCTGATTCAGTATTGCTCTTTTCCACCCGAAATGCGTCAAAACTCTCAATTCCTAAAAACCTGCTTAAAGAAATCGAATCAGACAAGCTTTCCAAAGAGGAAAAAAACACACTCACTGAACTCGGCTTTCTTGCTAAAAGTCATGAACATGAAAAAAATGAGCTGCTTGGGTTAATGGACGAGCTTAATTCAACAAATAAAACATTTAAGGCCATAGTTGTGATGAACCTCGACTGCAACCTTGCATGTAAATACTGCTTCGAAGGCACACGCAAGGGGAAGTTTTATATGAGCAGGGAGACAGCAGATGAGTTTGTGGAGTTTGTGCGCAATAATATTACATCCGGAGGTCTTGATAAAATAAATCTCATCTTCTACGGCGGTGAACCGCTCCTCAGCATCGGGCATATCATTTATATATCAGAGAAACTGGAAACACTTTGCGAGACAGAAGGCACGGAATACAGTTTTTCTCTCATAACAAACGGCACTCTTTTGAGTCCGGGGATCGCTGAGAGATTAAAATCTCTCGGATTAAAGAGCGCCTCTGTTACGCTCGATGGGCCGAGGGAAGTCCATGATATATTCAGGCCTTATAAAACAGGCAAAAGGAGCTTTGATAATATATTTAAGAATGTTAAAAATGTCTGCGATATTATAGATATCCAGATTGGAGGAAATTTTACAAAAGACAATTATATGCAGTTCCCTTTGCTTCTCGATTATCTTTATGAAGAAGGGCTTTCACCCGATAAGATTTCAACTGTCAGGTTTGACCCTGTGATAAACGAAGGTGAAGGAATAATGCCTCCTGATTTTCATGATGGCTGCAATTCTTCAGATGAGCCCTGGCTTTTAGAAGCAGGCCTGTTTCTCAGGGAAGAGATTATTAAAAGGGGATATAATACTCCGAAAATAACACCGGGCATATGTATGATGGAGCTTAGAGATAATATGCTGATAAATTATAACGGCGATATCTATAAATGTCCGGGGATGATAAGTAGGGAAGAGTATAAAGTCGGGGACATAAGGACAGGCGTAAGGGATTATAGACAATCCCACTACCTCGACAACTGGAAGAATGAAAAATGCCTTAATTGCGAATACCTCCCCCTATGCTTCGGCGGCTGTCGCTATATGAAATTAGTCCGTGATGGCAACATGGACGGCATTGACTGCAAGAAGCCATATCTTGACGCTGCACTTGAAGCACTGGTAAAGCAAGATATCAAATACAGTTAAACCCACCACCCCCGCACCTCTAAGGAAAGTATGGAAGAATTATTTAGGCTAACTCACCTTGGTCCTCTCTTAACCTAAGAGAGGAAAAGAGAAAGGGACAGGGGAGAGTTGTTGTTTTGGTGCCTTTGTATTAATTCCCTCTCTTAAGATAAGAGAGGGTTAGGGTGAGTTATGAAGAAGCAGGGTGAGTTATGAAAGGCATGTCTTCATATTATTCCCCCTCTTAAGATAAGAGGGGGCGAGGGGGCGTTATGATTAGTTGGCAGGGGGCGTTATGATCAGGAGGTTGGAGGGGTGGCTTGAACTTTCCTTCTCATGGCACAGCTTTTTAACTGAAAAAATACGGCAGTATTAACTTTCCATTTTGATCATAGTAAGGCTTGTTCTTTTTTACTCTTGCAACAGCTCTTCTATAAAGCATTTCTATCTTCTCAGGGTCGCGCGGTTTTTTTCTGATCTTTCCTTTTGAAAAGTCAACAATCCCTTTTCTTGTCAGGTCTGCTCTGACAGAGCCCGCTATTTTTTTCAGCTCTTCATAATCGAGTTCCATATCAAAAAACCTTTTTAATATCGTTCTTATCAATGCTGGAGTTTTTAAGAATATTATTCAGCAGGTCTGAAACATTTTCCTTTTCTGCCCTTTTTCGAAGATAAATAATATCAACCTTGCCTGTTTCTCTTGCAATTTCGAAAAGGGCCTTGGCCCACATTTTGGAATCAGTGTCTTTCCAGAATTTTGCAGCACAGAGCCTGTCTGTTATCAGGTCTTCAAAAGAGATGACAAGAATATCCATGTCCCCGCTGATCCTGATTGAGTTGACACGTTTTTCAGCCTCCGGCCCCTCGTCCAGCCCAGTGCCTTGCCAGTCAAGATAAATGTCCAACGCCTCATTAAACCATATTTTCCGGCTGCCTTTGACTTTCTCAAAACCCCATACCCCTAAAATTTCTTCCATGATCTCAGGCGAAGTTTTAATATCTATATCTCCGGTTGTATAACTACCCTGAGTATATATCTCGACTGCTTCGCCGCCGACTATAATCGGCTTTTTCCCGCCAGAGGCTACAATTTCCTTTGAAAGAATACCCGTGAAAACCAAACGTTTTTTTGCCGGATCTTCGATCTGTTCTAGAGCTGAAAATAATTTGTCTTTAGTAAGCATTTTATGGTTTCCTGTCTTATAAGATGATAGCATATTTCCAATATTTCGTTGAAAATTGAATTCAACTTCACCTCCTTCTGCACCTCTTGGTAAGCCTGACAAACCACCCCAGCCCTGCCTGCCGGTCGGCAGGCTTTGGCCACCCCTCCCTAACCAAGGAGGGGAATAATACAACCCACCCCTACACCCCTCCAGGGAGGGGACTTAAAAACAAAAACCACATCCCCTGTACCCCTCCTTGTAAAGGAGGGGTCTCGACTTTGGCCCTTTGACTAGATAGCGAGACGTAAAAACGAGGATTTGCAATTCCTTGTT
>MHDW01000195.1:0-1595 GCA_001803645.1 Nitrospirae bacterium GWC2_42_7
AAAGGCATGATCTTGTCTACGATGCCTTCTACGAGTTCTCCGACGGCTGGAAGAATTATCTCTTTTGGTTCTGCTTTGGGCTGCATCGAAAGGGATATCTTTCTGTTAGCAGTATCAACGGAAAGTACGTATGCTTCCACAGTCTGGCCTGTTGTGACTACTTCTCTTGGATGATTTATCCTTCTGCCTGCACCAAGATTCGAAATATGTATAAGGCCGTCAATGCCTGCTTCAAGAGTTACAAAAGCACCGAATGGAGTGAGCCTTACGATTGGGCCGTTTATGCGGCTGCCTGCAGAGTATCTTTCCTCTACACCAGTCCAAGGATCAGGCTGAGTTGCCTTTATGCTTAGTGTTAGCTGATTGTTGTCCCAGTCAAGTGAAATGATCTTAGCTTTTATTTCCTGTCCTATTGAAAGGACATTAGCAGGGCTGTCAGATCTGTCCCATGAGATCTCACTTGCAGGAATAAGAGCATCAATGCCGCCTATATCAATAAAAGCGCCGAAGTTCTTGACCGCCCGTATAGTACCGGAGATCTCCATACCGTTTGTCAGGGCTTCCTTTAATTTGTTTACCTGTTCCTGCTTTTCCTGCTCCAACAAGGCCCTTCTGGATACAACAATATTACGTCCTTCACTTGTGAACTCAAGGACTTTAAATGGAAAGGACTGGCCGAGATAAATAATTTCTTTGCGTCCACCTCTAAGGTCGATCTGAGAGAAAGGGCAGAAGCACTTTATACCGCTGACAGACACCTCGAATCCGCTCTTGATCTCGCGTGTTACTTCGCCATTCACAGGAATGCCTGCTTCAAAAGCACTTTTTATCGTATTAAATTTTGCTGCTGAATAACCATGTATCCGGGAAGTGAACTTTCTTATGCCGTTTTCTACATTAAGAAAGAATGCATCGATCTCATCGCCTTTTTTTGCATAAACAGTCCCGTCTTCATTTGTGAATTCACTGAGGTCTATTGCGCCATCGCTCTTCCCATGCAGATCTATATAGACCTGATCTCCTGATATGCTGATTATTCTTGTTTTTATCTTCTGTCCGGGACGAAGCCTTTCAGGAAGGAAAGGGGACTTTTCGAGCAGATCAGCAAAACTTTCTTCGTATTTTAAAGCACCTGCTTCGTTATTATTTAAAGAAACACTGTCATTATTATCTTGATTCATTCTTTTCACCTCTTAGAATTTAAAAGTGTAATCCTGATAGTCAAGCTCATCGGGTATTATCCGGTCAGATGAATACTTGCGGGAAAAACACTGCAGTAAGTTTAATCGATTTAACGGCTTTGAGTCAATTTAAGGAATATATTAAGTGATATATGACGTAGAAATAGTTCTTGTTTTTATTAGCATAACTTATTATCATTAGAAAATTTGACAACATGGGGATGAGATAGAAATTGATATTACAAATATTACTCATTACGCATTAACAATGCATAACAACGGCCAACCCCCCTCAGTCCCCCCTTGTCAGGGGGGAGGCGTACTGGCAGTGCAGTTTTTCTCCTCCCCTGCTTTTGCTCAAGCTATAATATATTTTCAGGGGGGGGGCGGACTGGCAGTGCAGTTTTTCTCCTC
>MHDW01000195.1:1626-10140 GCA_001803645.1 Nitrospirae bacterium GWC2_42_7
AGGCAGGGAGGGGTTGGGTTGAGAGACCGCATATGAAAGAAAAGACAGCCAAGTATCTGCCCTACAACAAAACACTAACCGAACTTGCCCGTAAAAATCGCCAGAATCCCAGCAAGGCAGAAATCAGAATCTGGAATGAAATTCTTCGTAGAAGGAAGTTCTCACAGCACAAGTTTCTGCGGCAGAAGCCTATTGCTGGTTATATCGTCGACTTCTACTGTTCCGAACTTTGCCTTGTGATCGAAATTGACGGCGACAGTCATGCCGAAACGTTTGAATACGATATTGAGCGCACGAAAGTTCTGAATGCCCTAGGCCTTACTGTTATAAGATACACCAACAATGAGGTGCTGGAAAATATTGAGGGTGTGTACGAGGACCTCTTGCGTCAGATTCAGGGTGGTCAAGGATAACAAGGGGCTGAGCCTAACCTTTGAGGAAAATATTGACTACCACTATAAATCACGTTGAAAGGCAAAAAATAATACCAATCCCAGATAACAGCCAACCCCCCTCGTTCCCCCCTTATCAGGGGGGATCAAACATGTCATATTTTTCATGTTATTTTTGTATGACGGTTTAAATTTATCAGAGAGGATTCAGAACAAATCAAGTTGGAAGGCAGAAGATAATACCAATCCCAGATAACAGCCAACCCCCCTTTGTCCCCCCTTGTCAGGGGGGAAGTAGGACTGGCAGTATGACTCCTCCCCTGACAAGGGGAGGTGGGGAGGGGTTGGGAGGCCGGTAGTGGGTTGGGAGCCCCTTACATTTTCCATCTCTCTGAATCATGTATGCTTTACCTCAGCAGAAGGATAATTTTATACTTAATATAGAGATGGAAAAAATAATATTACTCAAAAAACATTCATGTCCTGATTGCAGTTTCTGCCAGCAATGCAGCAATACCCGCTGTAATGTATGCAATCAGACTGCATGCGTCAAAGATAAAAGAACCAAAAAAGCAAAAACGCACAAGCCCCTTTTCAGGTCTTTCTGAGCCAGTATGGACATAACTGATTTTATCAAGTCTCTTGATGAAGACAGGGAATTCAGGCTTCAGCTTGCCGGAGAAAAGTATGTTCATCCTGTAATGCCTCAGTACATGAAGCTCGACCTTGATGAACGGCTTGGAAAGTTTTTTGAAAGCAAGGGAATAAGTCTCTTTTACAGCCATCAGGTAAGGACAATAGACCTGATACGTCAGGGAGAGAACGTTGTGCTGATGACTCCTACCGCAAGCGGAAAAACCCTTGTATACAACATTCCTGTTATCGAATCAGTGCTCGAAAACCCTGATGCAAGATCGCTGTATATATTTCCGTTAAAAGGGCTTGAGCAGGACCAGCTGAAAAATCTTCAGGAGTTGTCAGCCTCGCTCGGTTTACAGAATACAGGCAGTGTTTATGATGGTGACACATCATCACAAAAAAGAAAAGAGATCCGCGAGGCTTTGCCGAATGTGATCTTCACAAACCCTGACATGCTTCATCTTGCATTATTGCCTTTTCACAGAAAGTGGGAAGATTTCTACAGAAATCTTAAGTATGTTGTTATAGATGAGGTGCATTCATACCGAGGAGTTTTTGGTTCTAATGTTGCACAGGTCTTCAGGAGGCTCAGGCGCATCTGCGATCATTACGGCGCTGAACCACAGTTCATTGCTGCTTCTGCAACAATAGCAAATCCCGAAAAACTTACAGAGGAACTCACAGGACTTCCTTTCAAACTAATTGATGAGAGCGGCGCCCCCTCTGCAGGCAAACTTTTCTTTTTTGTTGATCCTGTTGAAAGCCCTTACTCAGAGACAACGAGGATCTTTGTGAAATGCCTTAAGGCAGGAATAAGGACAATAGTCTTTGCAAAATCAAGAAAGACCACGGAACTGATATATTCATGGGCGCTGAATTATGCGCCTGAGTTTGAAGACAGGATAAGCCCTTATCGCGCAGGTTTTCTGCCAAAGGAAAGGCGTGAGATAGAGAGGAAGCTCTTTAGTGGTGAGCTCCTCGGTGTTATAACAACAAGCGCGCTCGAGCTTGGCGTTGATATAGGGGGGCTTGACTGCTGCATACTCTGCGGTTATCCGGGTTCTGTTTCGAGCACATGGCAGAGGTCAGGACGTGTTGGAAGAGAGGATAAGGAATCGCTTGTTGTTTTGGTAGCGATACAGGATGCTCTTGATAAATATTTTATGAGACATACTGATGAGTTTTTCGAAAAGAGCCATGAGGCGGCTGTGATAGATCCGATGAACAGAAATATTGTCAGGAAACATCTTGTGTGTGCAGCGGCTGAGTTGCCAATAAAAAAGGAAGAATTTAATTTTACCTCTGAAAAAGACAAATTACCTAATTCCCCCTTAGAAAAGGGGGCGCAGGGGGTTGTGTTGTCCTTAGAAAAGAAACAACCCCCTTTATCCCTGCCTACCGGACAGGCAGACCCCTTTATTAAGGGGGAATCGAACCATAAATACGAAAAACTTCTCCGGAGTACCAAAGGAGAACAAGGGGGAATTTATGATTTCGATAAGCTCAAACCAATTATTAATGAACTAGTATCAGAAGAAATTCTTTTTCCGACAAAAAAAGGAGATGCATGGTATCCCAAAAACAGAAGCCCGCACAGGGATGTCGGAATAAGGGCTATAGGAGAACGTTTCATGCTCGTGAATGAATCCAACAGGGCCATAGGCGAGTTAAGCGGCAGCAGGGTATTCAGAGAGGCGTTTCCCGGAGCAGTTTACCTGCACAGGGGAATGCAGTATCAGATCACTGAACTGGATATAAAAAGAAAGAGGGCTGTATGCAGGGCTGTGAATCTGCATTATTACACCCAGGTGGTCAGCAGTGAAACAACAGAGATAATCGAGACAACAGAAAAAAGATCCATAAAAGATCTTGCGATAAATTGGGGCAAAATGAGGATCACGCAGCAGATAACCGGATATGACAGAAAAAGAGGGTATGATAATACAAGGATATCGAGTCATGTCCTGAATATGCCTGAACATGTATTTGAAACCGAAGGGCTTTGGATGGTAATAGACAATAAAACAAAGTCAGATATGGAAACAGAAGGCTTTGAACTCAGTGGTACGATCCACGCAGCAGAACATGCGTTAATAGCTTCTATTCCGTTGTTTGCATTGTGTGACAGGGGTGATATAGGAGGACTCAGCCATACCTGCTTCCCTGAATTCAATCAACCTGCAATTTTTGTTTATGATGGCCACGAAGGCGGGGTAGGGCTCACAAACCGCGCGCTTGAGATCGCTGAAGCATGGTTTGCGGCAACGCTTAAAATCATTGAAGAATGTCCTTGTTCCAACGGATGTCCCTCCTGTGTTCAGGACCCTCATTGCGGTAATCGCAATGATCCATTGGATAAACAGGGAGCGAAGTTCTTACTGAAGAAATGTGCGGAGGGTTATTAGTCGCAGATACGGCTAAAAGCTTTCTCAAAATCCGGTGCATGCATTGTGAAAAAAGATTTGATATTTTCCCATGATACGCTTTTATCTAACAGCATAGGATCCGGATTTTTCTCTGCATCATCGAAATATGTTATGCCTTTTAAAAGGTGGAAATAATTTACGCTCTTTCCGAATTTGTTGTATGTGAGTTCAATAATTGTATTAACGCCTAATTTCCTGACACCGTAATACAGGTCATAAAAATCTTTTTTTTGACCTCTGTCTCCGACTGTGCGCAGTTTCTCAATAATAATATCACGCCAGTCTGCAACCTCAAGGGTGTTGAATTGTATTTTAGGAAATAAAAGTTGACCGTCGTAAAAAATAAATGAAGTCTTCACTCCTTCAAGGATACAGTATAGTGTTCCATGTTTTCGCATTTCACCTTCAACAGATATTTTGTGCTGTTTAATTGTTGACGACAGTTCTTCAGCTAAAAAAACCTGGGCGCTAAAAAAATCAAAGTCAAAAGATCTTCTGTGTCCAATTTGCAATGAAAGTCCTGTTCCGCCTGACAGATAAAATGAAAATTCTTTAAGAATATCGAGATTCTTAGTGAGTTGGAGCATATTCTGATCTATAGTTTCAAGATGCATAGCCGGAAACTTTGTAATAAGAGAGTGTTCTTGGTGAAAGAATTCTGCTTTTTCTGACGGTCTCTTCGATCTTTTCTTTTGCGAAGGTCTTTTTCATCCAGAAAAGGTCATTGATATCGCCAAATTCAAGTATTCGTTCAATAATGAAATACCAGTCCTTTTCAGCTGAAAGGTTTTCAGTGTCAACATCCCAAAAAAGGCTTTTTTTATAAGGGTTTTTCATGTAATTATTATATCACATATGAATAACAATACATCTTAAATTGTTGATTTTAAGCAGAGGTGATTGCAGTGCAAAAAAAAGGGGAAATATTATGCTTATGAACAGTCGTTATAATAGTGAGTCTTGTGTACAATAAAAAAAAAGGACTAAGGGTCCTTCAGCTTATTGGCTAATTTTCTGTTTTCAAGATACCATCTGACAGTCTTTCTTATGCCTGCTTCGATCGTGGTCTTTGGCTTCCACCCAAGTTTTTCTTTTGATTTATCTATATTGGCCCAGGTTGCAACAACATCCGCAGGATGGCGGGGAGTATATTTTATAACAGCTTTTTTGCCGAGTTCTTTTTCTATTAAATTAATCACATACATCAGTCCGACAGAATTGTCATTTCCGAAATTGAATATTTCGTACCCGACATTCCTCAGACAACGAAGTGTCCCATCAGCTATATCGTCTATATATGAAAAATCTCTTTTCTGTTTCCCATCGCCGAAAACAGTTATCGGGATACCGTTATCTATATTTTTTGTGAATATGAAAATGCTCATGTCAGGTCTTCCGGCAGGGCCATACACAGTGAAATACCTTGGAATGCTCACATCAATTCCATATAAATAATGGTAGCTGTAACATAATGCTTCAGCACTTTTTTTGGTCGCGGAATATGGAGCAAGCGGATGATCTGTGTTGCTGTTCTCTTTAAAGGGCATCTTGGTGAACGCGTAAAGGCTTGATGTGGAAGCAAGAACAAACTTGTTTGTCTTGAAATCCTTGCAGCATTCAAGGAGATTTAGTGTGCCTTTGACATTTGTATCAAGATAGACCCAGGGGTCGAGCACTGAGGCCCTGACACCTGCTCTTGCAGCCAGGTTTATAACAGCATCTATTTTGTTTGATGAAAATATCTTTTTTACTGCCAGGAAATTGGAAATATCAGCCTTGACGAATGAAAAATTGCTATTGTCTTTTAAGATGTTAAGACGCCATTTTTTCAACAATGGATCATAGTAGTCATTGATATTGTCTATGCCGATAACATCCTTGTTTTTTCTGAGGAGTTGTTCAGCAACCTTAGAGCCTATAAATCCAGCACATCCTGTAACAATTATTGTTTTCACGATTCTCCTTTATAAAATGAAAATATAATGGTAAATATAATAATAGTTCAGACCCCCTCCTCTTAATCCCCTCCCGCCAGGGGAGGGGAGACTATAAGTTCTGGTTCCCTACCCCTTGACGGGGGAGCCTGCCTGTCCGGTAGGCAGGGGTTAGGGTGGGGGTGAACTGATACAAAAAATCAGACACGTTTTTTAAGCCACCTGGCAGGGCTTATTATGTGATATTTGCCGTTGCCGTCCGAATAGACCACTTTTTTTATTCTTGCATTAAGGATTATTCTTTTGCACATCATGCAGGGTTCAGAGAGGCATTCACCTAAACCATTGTCTTCTCCTGCGATATATATAGTGGCTCCGCTGAGCTCATCTGCTGAGGCCCTGATTATTGCATTTGCTTCAGCATGAACGCTGTGGCAGAGTTCATATCTCTCTCCGTGAGGTATCTGAAGCTCTTTTCTTGTGCATTTTCCAGCCTCAAGGCAGTCCTTCATCCCGGACGGGGCACCGTTATAGCCTGTGCTGACAATTATCTTATCTTTTGTTATGACTGCGCCGTATTTTCTTCTGAGACATGTTGCACGGGCTGATACAGCCTTTGCTATGTTAATGAAGTACTCGTCCCATCCGGGCCTTGATTGTTTTTTCTTCTTGTCAGTAGTCATTTTTTCATTATGGATAAATTCAGAAATAAATTTTAGTTATTATAAATTATGTTGTTAAGTTTTGTCAGTTGATAATAATGTATTAACTGGAAGGTGTATATTATGTTCAGAAACAAGGTTATAATAAATTCTGTGAATAACAGACATATGGATTCTATAAAACAACATTCAGACATTAGCTGTTCACGAAAAACATGCCGTCAGCATGGCGCTGTACTGCTTATTATAATTGTCTTGCTGGTTTTTATTGCATCCTGTGCAAAAAAACAATCTATAAGAATAACTGAAATAGAGCCTTATACAGGGCCTGTAAATACAGAAGTGCTGAAAAAACATATCGGCTTCGGAAATATAATGAGCATTAAATCGCTGGTTGATGTGACAGTTTTCAGAAAAGGGAAACCCGCAGGCAGCTTTAACGGCGCCTTTGCATATAAATCACCGGGAAGTATGAAGGTAAGCCTTTTCGGGACTTTTGGCCTTACCATTATGGAAGTGCTGATATCAAGGGATATTCTTCAGGCATATATCCCCTCTCAAAATATTCTGTATGAGTGGCAATCACCCGGCATATCTTTCAGTTCTCTTATAGATGACAAACTTGAATGCAGAATGGAAGAGAAAAACGACAGGTATGTTCTTCAGGCCATTAGAGAAAAAATCAATGGCCCTGAGCTTGAGGCAGAATATATTTTCGACAAAACATATCTTCTTAACAGGTCTATCATTTTCTATAAGTATGGAGAAGAGATCATAAGGCTTGATTTTGAAGCTTTCAACGGCAGGGTCCCAGACAGGACAAAAATGATCTTCAGCAATGGTTCAGCAATGGAAATCTCTATGAATGATCCGGAATTTGATGCTGAGATCCCTGATGAGTATTTTAACCAAGTGGATAAAGGCGATAAAAAAGTTTTTCCCTTACAGAATATCCTGAATCGTTTTGATTCCATCCGATAAATACGTTTTGACCTTGGTTCCCTGTGCTCATACACTATTAACTTATAATAGAGAATATATAATCATAAATATAGGATTTGGACTTTGATTGTGATAGGATGGGGTATAGCCTGAATTAGTTTTTAATCTGCATTTTGAAAGGCGGATTGGATGGCACTAAAGGGGAATATACTCAAAATAATTGTTGTTTCTGCTGTTGTCCTTTTTCTGACCAATTTTGGCCTTATTATCTATCATTTCTTTTATTCTGATGTACAGTACTTTAATAAAGAACACTTGATCGAAGGAGGGGTATTTTCATTAGTAACAGCTTTCCTGCTTTTTAGGCTGGCAATTCATACCAATAAGCTCCGCCAAAATGAAGAGAGACTTAATTCTTTTTTTGAAGCTTCATCTGATTTTATCTGTATTCTGGATCTTCATGGCAATATTATTCGGACAAATCAGTCTATGATCAATAGGTCAGGTTATGGCAAAGATGAGCTTATAGGACATGCGATGCACGAATTTATCTCGCCTTCATCTCAGATTATATGTGAGGAGCAATTTCCCGTGTTGTTAAAAGAGGGACAGAACAGAGTAGAGATAGAGTTTGTCAGGAAAGAAGGAACAATTATCAATATGGACTGTTCTACATCTGCTGTACATGATAAGGATGGAAGGATTACATCGTTTATGATGATCCAGCGGGATATTACAGATAGGGTGCAATTCGAAAAGAAAAGGAAAAAACTGGAAGAAGGTTTATTTATGAAGCAGAAGGAATCGTCCATCTTAACTCTTGCCGGCGGCATAGCGCATGATTTTAATAATATACTTATGAGTGTTATAGGGAACGCTGAATTGCTTAAGATGCGGGGTGTACTTAAAGCAGATGAGGAGGAACTGATCCAGAATATTCTTGCATCTTCTGAACGCATGGCAGACCTAACAAAACAGTTAGTCGCATATGCAAAGGGTGGCATGTATCATAAGGAGATTGTATCTATAAATAATCTGATCCATGAGGACCTGAAACTTGCATATAAAGGCGAATCGCCGGAGATAGAAATCATGCTGGATTTGTCAGAAAAACTTTGGCCTGTTCTAGCTGATCCGGAACAGATAAAGCAGGCATTGAAAAATATCTTTACTAATGCTTTTGAAGCTATGGAAAAAGGCGGAGGCGGTCTATCCGTACACACGTCCAATGTTTCAAATAAGGATACATGGGAATGTCCAATACTCAGGCATGAACATCAGGGAGGCGATTATGTCTATATTCGCATTTCTGATACTGGACATGGCATGTCCGAGACGACAATAAAAAGGATATTCGATCCGTTTTTTACAACGAAGTTTATGGGACGGGGGCTTGGTCTGCCTGCTGCGGTAGGGATCATACAGAACCATAACGGCTGTATATCAGTTGAGAGCGAGATCAATAAAGGCAGTGTGTTTCATGTTTACCTCCCAAGCGCTGAGGCTATGGCGAAAAAGG
>MHDW01000195.1:10153-12049 GCA_001803645.1 Nitrospirae bacterium GWC2_42_7
ATCTCCTGTGAAAGACACTGTTGGCAATAAAATTCTGGTGGTTGAAGATGAACCGCAAATTCTGGAACTGATGCAGGATATGCTGCTTAGGATGGGATATCAGGTCTTGAAAGCCTCTGACGGCGAAAAAGCTCTGGAGATTTTCCGGAATGAAAAGGACGATATAAAAATGGTGATCATTGACATACTTATGCCTGGAATGGACGGCAGGAGACTGTTTAAAGCATTAAAGGATGTTAACCCAGATATTAAGGTCCTTATATCCAGCGGTTATGATGAAACAACAGCGCTTGAAGGTATGGCCCCTTATCGTCCCGAAGGTTATATTCAAAAACCATATCGATTCTCTTCCCTAAAAGAAAAACTGAGCGAGATACTGAAAGATCGATAAGTCGTTTTCATAAAGATTATATTTAAGATATTAACGCTAAAATGATAGAATATCCGCATGAAAGACTTATCTAAGGTTCTTGTGGTTGATGATGACCCTGATATAAGGGGCCTTGTTTCCAGATTTCTTGCTGCAAAAGGATTTATTTGTGAAACCGCATCTGATGGCAACAAAGCCCTTGATATGGCTGACAATTTTAATTTCGACGCTGTTATAACTGATCTGAAAATGCCTGGAATTGATGGCATTGCCCTAACTAAAGAGCTTATAAAAAGACATCCCGGCATATCGATCATGGTAATGACCGGATTTACCAAGGAATATTCCGAAGAAGATGCTCTTTATGCCGGTGCAAGGGATTTTATAACAAAGCCTTTCAATCTTTCGGAGCTTTCTGTGCGGTTCTTTAAGATGATCCGAGACAATAAAGAGAGGGATCAACTCGAAGAAATGGCGCATCTGGATACTCTTACCGGTCTCCCGAACCGAAAATTGTTTTATGACAGGCTGACACAGGCTATTGAGATGGCAAAACGATACCCACGCTTATTTGCCCTTCTTTATCTGGACCTCGACAATTTTAAAGCTATAAATGACACAATGGGCCATGATGTTGGCGACCTTTTACTTAAAGAAGCTGCTCAAAGGCTTTTACGTTCTATCCGTAGATCAGAGACTGTTGCACGCATGGGGGGAGATGAGTTCACGATCATTCTGGTTCATATTGACCATGAATATGAAGCAGCTGTTGTTGCCAAGAGGATAATAGAGTCATTTTCAGAGCCCTTTATTATTCTGGATAAAGAGTGTTCTGTCGGCATTAGTATTGGTATAAGCCTTTATCCGTCTGACGGCTCTGATGTAGAGACACTGTTGAAAAAAGCGGACGCAGCTATGTATAGGGTCAAGGCAAAGGGAAGGAACGATTTCAGGTTCTATTCTTTAGATAATGCAAATATACGCAAATTATCCTGACCTGAAGTTTTTTGCATTCTTGCAAAGAAATTTGCGGACATGCTTTTGATTGAAATGCTATAATTCAGCAATATCAAGCAGTTAGAGTTGGCATGGCAGATGCATATTATATTGCAAGAACAGAAAAGGAGGATACTAAGATGAAAGAGACAAAATACACAAAGAAATTAGCTTACATAGGAGCAGGTTGCGGAGTTGTTCTTTTTGCAATATTCGGTCTTCTACCCGGCTCCTTCCTTGGCGGAGTAATGGGGCTTAATATAGCAGGGATTATTTTTGGGTCTCCTGTAACATCAGGCTTGTTGTCGAGAATGATAGTTGCTGCCTCAATGATAGTTGGGGTTATGGTAGCAGGCGTTATGTTCATAATGGCATCAACTACAGCCGGATGGTTGATCGGCAATGTGCTGGATGCTTTAACTTCTGAAAAGAAAGATTTGGCTGCTGTTCAAAATAAATAACAAAAAAAATTATTTAAAAAAGGAGGAAGTGTCATGACAAATGAGAGAAAGAAAACAATGAATCTGGGA
>MHDW01000195.1:12134-12828 GCA_001803645.1 Nitrospirae bacterium GWC2_42_7
CAATGTTATTAAAGTCGGGGAGTGGAATCATGTTGTTGTAACGTGGGATGGTTCCAATATCGCGGCTAATGCGAAGTTCTATGTAAACGGAGTTTTGGTCGGCAAATCCACGCATGATAACAAAGATATAAATGGCATTGGTTCTCGCGGCGACGATAGTTCCAGGCATTTAATTATCGGAGACGATCCGCAGCCGTATAACGTTAAGCCGTTTGATGGCTTGATGGACGACGTCCGTATTTATAATCGCGTACTTTCGGCGGCTGAAATAGGCAACCTTTCCAGTCAAGGTTTGGGGGGTGAGACATGCCAGTCGCGCGGATTTGGCGAGGGAACTTTGAGTTGCGAACCAGCGACATGCAGTTTTAACGAATCGCAGTGCCTATCGAGCGGAGCTGATCTTATTGGCAGAACCCTTGGCATAAACGGCGATCTCGTGCCAGGGCAAGCCATAACTTTTTCGATCAATGCGTTAAATCAGTCAAATAATAATGCGTCCGGTCCGTCAACTTTAAGAATCTGCATTGATAACGCAAACTGCGCGACAAGCGCGGCGGGCTCTTTGGGCGAATTTTTAATTCCAGCTTTGGGCGAGAATGAAAATTCCACTTTGTTTACTTCAAACACATGGTCTATGGACACCGGCGCTCATACTTACTATGCTTGTGCCGATGTTTATGGAACAAATGCAGAA
>MHDW01000196.1:0-4404 GCA_001803645.1 Nitrospirae bacterium GWC2_42_7
AAAATGCTGTCGTCAATTCCAAGGATGAATATATTGAAGATATTGCTTCCAAAGAGATTGCCGATAGCAAGATCAACAGCACCCATCCTGACAGCAGTAAAACAGACCACAACCTCCGGCAGTGATGTCGAGAGCGCTATAAAAATATTCCCTACAAAGCTTTGCCCCAAACCTGTGCTCTCTGCAATGCCTGCACCTATCCCAGGAAGAAAAACCGCAGCAATGATAACAACTAATGCATTAAGAGTGTAATGGATCACAGCACTTTTTGTGGAGCTTTCTTTGTACCTCAGCTCAACCGCCATCTCCTTTACAAATGCGGCAAGTTCTTTCTTATTATAATAATAGATCAACCTCACACCAACTAAATAGCTGACCATGAACAGGATAGTATAAGGACCTATCCAGCCGAGCGGAAGAACCCTGTTTCCCAGGAACAGGCTTAAAACCACTACACCAAGCATGATTATCCCAAAACCGCCTGAGAGCACATGCCCGTGATGTGCTTTTGTGGATATCGGCATCTCCTTCTGAAGAGTATCAAGAAGTGCAAGAATTAACATATTAAAGACACAACTCCCCAAAACATCACCAACAGCAATATCAGGCACATCTGCATATGTTACAGAGCTTATCCCTGTGATCAGTTCAGGCAGCGAGGTGACCGAAGCCATCAGGATCAGACCTGTCCAGGCCCTGCCCATGCCGGACTTTTCAGCAATTATGTCGCCATATTTCGAGAGCTTTGTGCCGGAGTAAACAATTACCGCAGTGCAGACTAAAAAACCTATCCAGAGGAACATTCTATCACCTTTGTATAAATTATTTTATTTTCATCCATTATAACAGGGGAAAACTGAAAATCATCATTTCTTTTTCTTTATCCTGTCAATTCCCTTTGATATCTCGTCAAGCCCTTTTGATATTCCGCCAAAAACACTTTTTTCCCTAAAATGGACATCGACCGATTCGATGTCTTCCGTGACTTGTCCTTTATCAACTACGATCGAAGACGATTTCTTGATAGACAGTATCTGGCTCGGAAAAACGCTTCTGTGGCCTGTCATAAGAAAACTTATAATACATGCAACAGCAGCATATGGAGCTACAGCTGCGCCAAAGAGTTCTATGGCCATAATACTTGCTGATATGGGAGTGTTTGCAGCGCCTGCAAGAAGGCTCACCATCCCGATAGCTGCAAAGACCATAGGGTCAAGGCCGAGAAAGTGCCCGAACAGATTCCCTGCTGTGGCGCCCACAAAAAATATCGGAGTGACTATTCCGCCGCTCCCGCCAAAGTTAAGCGTTATAGAAGTAAAGATCATCTTGAGAATAAAAGAGAATCCCGGTATTTTATCGCCTTCCAGTGCGCTCTGTATGGTTTCAAGTCCAAGTCCGAGATATCTTGCTGAAAAAATGAAGGTCAACATGACAAGCACACTGCCTCCTATCATACCTTTGTAGAGCACATTCATCTTTAACTTCTTGTTGATCTCCTTAAAATACCTCAGCACTTCTATAAACATAAAAGAACAGAGTCCAAAGAAAATACCGCTTATACAGACCTTAATAAAAAAGAAACTGCTGAAGATCGGAACAAATTTCAGAGGCTCGTGAAAATAAGAAATACCCAAAGATGATGAGACATGAAAACCGACTATCCCTGCAATGAATGACGGCAGGAGAACGTCATAAAGAAGCCCTCCAACAAATAATACCTCGACTCCGAACATTGCGCCGGCTATCGGCGTGCCGAATACAGTTGCGAATCCGGCACTGATACCGCATATGACCAGTTTTTTCCGGTCCCTGTCATCAAACCTGAGCAGACTGGAAAGAGCAGAGGAAAGGCCGGCCCCTATCTGTGCACAGGGCCCCTCTTTTCCTGCTGAACCTCCAAAGGCAATGGTTATAATGGTTGCGAGCAGTTTTACAGGAACGACCATCGGGTTTATCTTGCCTGCGTGCTTATGTACCACTTCGATCACCTTCTCGGTCCCATGGCCTTCAGCTTCAGGTGCAAGATACTTTACTACAACGATGCTCAGCAGAAAAGCTAAAGGCAGAAGAAGAAAATAATATTCATACCGTGTTGCAGCTGTAATGCTTAAACCTAATAGTTTCAGGAATATTGATGTGGACAGACCAACAATAGCGCCCACGCTGGCTGCAAGAAACACCCATTTTATGATGCTCACAAAAAGGACTGAACTTTCAATAACCTGCTTTCTCATTCAGTAAATATCCGGTTTTTATGGTTTGCGTATTTTTCCACTATATTTCCGTCTGATCATTACAGATGATTAAATTCATCTTTTTTCTCTTCTTCTCCTTTTAACTTCTGTTCGAGATACTCTTTTGCAATGTCCCTGCCTCCAAGTCCGAAGGCCAGCGAAAGGGCAAGTACCACGCCGCCGAAGATTATGGCAAATGCGATAACTATCGTTCCCCTTCCAATGCCGAGCTGTTCGAGCGCCATTGTAACAGCAAGAAGATAAATTGAGAGCTTAACAAGCCTGCCTACCAGTCCTGAAAGCTTTAACCCTGCGTTCACAGAAGCTATCAATGCTGTGCGGCCGAAAAAGTTGGCAAGAAAATATCCGGTCAAAATTATCAGAATTGCGACAAAAACATTCGGCAGGTAAAGGAGCAGACTTTCAAGTAAATTTTCGACTGCCGGGATTTCGAGCGTTCTCATCGAGATAACAGTAAACATTATAATCGTGATCCACCCGATCATTTTGGCCAGAATGCCGGAGACCGAGTCCTGCATTCCGCCCTTTTTCAACAGTTCAACAGTACCTGATCTCTCAGAGAGCCTGTCAATACCGACAGCCCTGAAAAAACGCGCAAAGATCCACTTAAGCAAGAGCCCGACAACGAGACCCAGCACAAAGATCAACAATGCCGAGAAAAAGAGCGGCAGAAACTCAACAGTCCTTTCAAAGAATCTTTCAAACGGTTCTGCTATTAATCTCTCAAAAATATTCATATCCACCTTCCTTTCATTATTAACTTTTCAATACCCTTCAGTCTCTGCTGTGGGGTTTCCCTATAGTTCCCTCCCCCTTGAGGGGGGAGGGTGAGGGAGGGGGTGATTCAGTTGTTGCACCCTCCCCTTAATCCCCTCCCCTCAAGGGAGGGGAGATTTTGGATAACCCGCTGTCTCTGCGGGGGAGTTTCATTCCCAGTTCTCTGCTAAAAATGTCTTCTTATCCTCAAATATACTGCAAAGGTTCTCTATCCTGTCTTCAACTTCAGGCGCACTGCTCTCCCAGTTCTCGCGTACAAAAGAAGCAGTCCTCCCTATATACAGAGGGGTAAGTGATTTCAGAAGATGTTCCCTGTTGATGACCTTGCTATGAAATGCAAGCGCATAACTGTAGATAATATCAACCCATATCTCATCCGGAATATAAAAATCATGCGCTGTTAAAGCATCAGCCTTATTCAGAAAATTCATAACTTCCTGCGGAAGGACCTTTTCCCATAAGCCCCTTAGTTCTTTGACCCCAAGCCTGAACCTCTCGATCATCCTCTCGAGGTTCACTGCTACAGGTTCGAGGCCCACAGCATACTGGAATCCCAAGGTCGTAATAGACTCGGACCTCTTTGCAGACTTCCATACGTCAGGATATGTATTCATCAGTTCGAAAGAGGCGCTGACTACCTGATAAAGCATGGAACTGAGGTCCGCTCCGGGATCTTTTGCATCATGGATCTTTGCACCGAGAAACGCCTGGCATACTTTGAATTTATTGGCAACGGCTGTTGTTGTCATCCAGATGTCTATCCCGTATTTTGCTACATCAGTATCCCAGACGTCCTTGGTGAGATAATAATCCGCCAGTTTGCCTGAAAATCCGAAATCGCCTCCTATCGGCTGTCTCACTCTCTTCCCGTACAAGGCCCTTGTCAACGGATAAACTATGCTGTTGGTTATAGTGCCGTCGTATTTATGCCGGTGATAAAGCGGGGCCACATAATCAAAATCATCCTCTATTACAGGCTTTACAAGAAGCTCTATCCATTCAGGGGTGATGCTTCTGAGGTCTGAATCCACAACAGCACAGGCTTTTACATTCAAAGCTTTGGCTATCTGAAATATCATCCTGAAGGCGCTCCCTTTTCCGGGGATCCCATGATACGGTGTCGCTATCTTAAAAACAGGCGATACCCTATGATGAAGGAGTATAGACTTGAAATCTTCTATCGTGGTGTTCTGCACTATATCCATAGTGCCGTCGGTCGAACCGCCATCCGAATTGATAAGTACGCATTTTTTTGAAGGAAAGTACTTCAGGAATCCTGTCTGGATAGCTTTTACAACATGGCCTATTGTGCTCGCATTATTATAGCTTGGGATACCGACCAGGATGTCGGCATCTTTTATCTCATTAAGTT
>MHDW01000196.1:4499-12730 GCA_001803645.1 Nitrospirae bacterium GWC2_42_7
GCTTCTTCTTTCCGCTTTTTGGAATAACTGCGATCCCTGATGAGTCTATATGAGAAATGAAACGGTCCTTTTCAGGTTCATATCCTATCTGTTCGCCTTCAGCTATTATATTAGACTTGTCTACTATCACCCTTTTAAGCCTGCATCCTTTTTTAATGACTGTCTGGTCCATAATTATGCAGTTGTCCAGCCGGACATCTTCCTCTATTATTACATCACTCCGGATGACAGAATTGCGTATTTTGGCATTATGGATCACTGTCCCTGCAGCTATCATGCTGTTCCTTATGTCCCCTTTAAGTATCTTTGCAGCTGACCCTTCAGAGGACGATGGATGGATCGGCCATAGTCTGTTGCTCGGTTCAAAAATAGGTTTTTCTCCAAGCATGTCCATATTGGCATCAAAATACGCGGGGATGGTACCAACATCCCTCCAGTAGCCTTTTTCCTCATGCGGCATTGTCCCGGGGATTATATTTGTCGAAAAATCATAAGCATATACCTTGCCTGTGTTGACCAGATCAGGTATTACATGGGAACCGAAATCATGCTGTTTTTTCCTCTGGGCCCTGGCAAGCGCATCCATCAGAATATCCTTGTTGAATATATAATTTCCCATGGAAACATAAGCCCGCCTGGGATCATCGGTCATCGGCACAGGATTCTTCGGCTTTTCAAGAAAACCGGTTATTTTCTTTTCATGGTCAGTTATGATAACTCCAAATGAAGATGCCTGATCGATAGGAACAGGCCTCGCAGCCACTGTAACCAATGCGTCTTTCTGAAGATGAAAATCCATCATCTGACGAATGTCCATCTTATAAATATGGTCTGCCCCGAAAACAATTATGAGCCTGGGATCATGTTGACGTATCAGGTCTATATTCTGAAAAATGGCGTCAGCTGTGCCCTGGAACCATTCCGGCCCCATACGCATCTGTGGGGGAACTACAGTAACAAAATGGTTCTTGATAACAGAAGACAGTACCCAGTTCTGCCTCACATGCTCAATAAGGGACTGGGATTTGTACTGCACAAGCAGGTAGATTGAATATATATGTGAATTCACAAGATTGCTCAGCACAAAATCTACGATCCTGTATCTGCCGCCAAAAGGAACAGATGGTTTTGAACGAAATGAGGTCAAGGGAAAAAGTCTTTCTCCCTTGCCGCCTGCAAGCACAAAAGCTAATACTTTCGGATGTGACATTCTTCCTCCCTAAAGTTTTTCATTTGCAACGCTGCCTCCGGCAGTCTTTTTCTACAGATTTGTATTTTCTCTGTTCATTCCTTGTCTCAACTTCATCTTATATCAGAAAATACGCCTGTGCAACTTTGTCTCTCTCTTACAACTGGTCATTTATTGACACTCTCAAGAAGGGCCACTGCTGAATTCGCAAAGATCTCTGACATATAAAGTATATTGGCGTTGTTATGTTTTTTGACAGTTAACAGCTCTTCAGTGAATATATTGCGGTACTGCGCTCCTTCCTCAGAATGCGGGATTATTATGAAGGAATCCTTCCAGACATCATCGCCAAAGGGAAAGCTTTCAGGTTCAGCAACAAGTCTTGTCATGAGCCTGGGCACAGCAATGATCGCCATTTTATTTATAAGCCTTCTTAAAAAAACACAGGCATTGACAGCCCTCTCCCCGCCGGTTTCAAGAGAGAGATATTCACCCATCTCAAAAAGATCCGTGTTTGCCCGCCGAAAATTAAGTGCCTTGCATATAATGAAGAGTTTTATCCTGCCGTCGTTCTTATTTTCTGTAAGTTCTCTCGAAAGCCTTAAAGCCCCGGCCTCTGTTTCCTTCTGCTTTAGGTCATTGAACATTCCGGCACGTAAAGAATAATCAACAGGTCCCCTGTTGTCAGGATCCACAAGACAGAAATTCCAGATCTCTGTGCCCTGATAAAAATCAGGCACACCCGGAGAAGTTATTTTAAGAAGGGTCTGAGAAAGAGCATTGAACATACCAAAATGCGAGATCATACTCTGGAAAGAGATAAAGTCATCCAGAAACTGGTTCCCGGGCAGAGGATTCAGTATTGAGTCAATGAAAATTATCATCGCATCTTCGTAAGTATTGTTAGGGTTTATCCAGCTTGTATTGACCTTGGCCTCCCTGATCGCCTTCACCATGTAATTTTTTATCCTCTCAGTGAAACTGCTGTATTCTGCCTTGTCTTTGACATTAACAGGGAATACACCTATCAGAGTTTGGTAGAGCAGATACTCCTCGTTGCGGTTAGGGACTTTATTGCCGTCCAAGACCACCTTCTTCTTATTATTCAGTTTGAACCAATGCAAAAAACGTTTTTTCCATTCTTCAGGGATTTCGGATATCACGTTCATCCGGGCTCTTACATCTTCGCTTCTTTTTGTATCATGTGTTGAAGTAGCAATAAGCGCGTGAGGCCAATACTTCATTCTTTCTATGTTCTGTCCATGGAATGTCTCAAGGGGAGTACCGAACCTCTCCGGCATACCGCCCACCTCGTTCAATGAGACAAAGCGGTTGTAAATGTAACATGAGGTATCTTCAACGCCTTTTGCCATCACAGGGCCTGTTATCTGCTGGAATCTCATCACAAAATCAAGCCATTCCATCTTGTCATTCTCCTGAAAATTGTCAGGGAAACTCAGCACTAATACGTCTCTCAAAAAATCGAATATGGCTTCGCTGATAGCCGGATTACGTTTCTTTGCTTTTGATATGGCCATTTCTATATACTGCCGGTCCCTGTCTGCAACCGTGTAACTGTTTATATAAGTCCTGTAAACAGGGAATATAGCAGCCACCTCTACAATGCCGTCCACCAGACTGTTCAGAGTGAAATCCCTCGTATGCCTGTCCTTTTCAGAGATACGGTTGAGGTAATGCGCAAGCGTGTAAATTTCGCTTGACATGGCCACCTGCATTATAAGTTTTTTCTTTTCATAAACAATGTCCTGGAAATTTATCTTCTCCCTCAAGACCCTTGTATATATCTCATCAAATGCCTTTGCGTTCTTTGAATTAATGAAAAGGCCGCTTACCGAGTTCAAAAATACATAACCGGTTGTGCTGAAAATAGGCCACTCCTCAGGCATTATTTCGCTTTTGATCAGTATTTTTTCACCCACAATATAAAAAGGTTTAAACAGCGGATCTGATGATGTTATGCTCTCATATTGCTCTAATATTTTGGGGCCCAGTCCGGAACCGGCATGGAATGATGTTTCTTCCTCAAGTTTTTCAGCATGCCCAAGTCTCAGGTAAAGGAAACATTCCCGCTGAAGGGTCCTGAAATACTCAGAGGGGTTGTAAAGTCCGTCAGGGTGGTCCACCCTAAGCCCTGTCACCTTGCCTTCGGTTATCAGCCTCATTACAAGTTTGTGGGTCTCGCTGAAGACCGTTGGATTTTCTACACGGATCGCTCCCAGGCTGTTAATATCAAAAAATCTCCTGTAATTTATCTCCTCTGTTGCAACACGCCAGAAGGACAGCCTGTATATCTGTGCGTCAAGCAGTCTGTCGAGCAGGTCAAAGCTCTGAGGATCTCCTTTTTTCCCGTTGAATATCCTGACATTTTCGTCAATGAATGCTTTTACCTCTATGCTTTCATTACAGAGATTCAGCAAACGTTTTTTTATGATCTCTTTTTCCCTCTGTCTCTCAGTGATCTTTTCATGGTCGGTTTCAATATAATCAGGAAGATGTCCTATAGCAGTTAAAATGCTCATGAACTCTATGAAGTGGGGGTTTTCATCCGAAAGGAGATTCCTGAGCACTTCTATCCGATGCTCAAGAATAACAACAAAGGTCAGGGGCCTGACCGGAAATCTATGCTCATAATATTCTATAAAAAAGGCCCCTTCATCTAATCTCAGAATAAGTTCCTGGTTCTCGAGTACCTTGCCATACTGTTCACCCAATACAGGCAGGAGCACCTTGTTCTGCAGCTCTTTCTTCACCGGATCCCAATCTATATCAAAGAATTTCGAGTAGGCTGAACTCGGTCCGTTCTCGAGTACATCCATCCACCATTTATTGTCCTTGTTATCTACGCACATATGATTAGGCACAATATCCAGTATCTGCCCCATTTCATGTTTGTGGAGTTCATCTATAAGTTCATCGTATTCCAGCTCTGTTCCTATCTCCGGATTCAGCATATTATGATCCACAATGTCATAACCGTGAATGCTCCCCGGAACAGCCTTAAAATAGGGAGAGGCATAAATGTCAGACATACCAAGATCATGAAGATAAGATATTATCTTTTTGGCATCAGTGAACCTGAACTCTCCGTTGAACTGAAGCCTGTAGGTTGCAACAGGGATCCTTGGCAACATGGGGTTATTCTTTGCCATTCAGCGCCTCCATTATATATACGGCAAGGCTTTCACCTTTTATTGTTATTTCCTGGCCATCATTTATTTTTTCAGGGAGCAGAGTTCCTGTGCCTTTCCATCTGCTCTCAGTGGAATCAAGCGCTTTTTTCCATTTTCCTTCAGGGAGAGATATCTTTGTCTGTACTTCCTCTCTGCCAAAACAAAAAAAGCATAACACATTGCTTCCTGCTTTTTCCCTTCTTATAAATAAGGTTTTATCCTCGTCAGAACCTGTAACTTCTATTCTTTCCTTGTCAATATATGCGAGAGAAAATATTTTTTTTCGAAGATGTATCAGCTCCTTATAGAAAGCAAGTAAAACTCCATGATGGTCTTCTTCCTTTTTCCCCCAATTCAGTTTTGATCTTAGAAATGTTTCGACTGCTTGAGGGTCAGGCAGTTCTGCTTTCCAGTTAAAGGCCTCGAACTCTTTTTTTCTTCCATTTCGGACAGCTTCTATAAGATCAATATCCGAGTGGTCCACAAAATAAAGAAATGGTGAGTCCTCGCCATATTCCTCTCCCATAAACAGCAGTGGGATATAAGGCGACAGCAGTGTAAGCCCTGCTGCAACTTTAAGGGCTTCAAATGAAACAAGATTGGTCAATCTGTCGCCAAGCATCCTGTTGCCTGTCTGATCATGGTTTTGTGAAAAAACAATGAACTGTTCAGCAGGCAGATCCCTTGCATAGTTCCCATGGTTTCTTTTCCTGTATTCAGAATATTCACCGGAATATGCAAAGCGTTCGTTCAATGTTTTTACAATATGTTCTATCTTGCCAAAATCTTTATAGTATCCTTCTTTCTCTCCGGTCAGTATCGTGTGAATGGAGTGATGAAAATCGTCACTCCACTGGGCATCAAGACCGTAACCGCCTGACTTCCTGGGTCTTATCACGCGTGAATCATTCAGGTCGCTCTCGGCTATAAGAAAGAATTTTCTGCCCTTTGCTTCAGAGAAGTCCCTGACCTTTTCGGCAAGTTCCGTCAGAAAAGGCTTTGCGCTCATGTCGGTTATGCCGTGAATTGCATCAAGACGGAGCGCATCAATATGATAATTGCTGAACCAATGAAGGGCATTTTCGATGAAGTAGTTTCTCACTTCGTTGCTGTATTCACCATCAAAATTTATAGCCTCCCCCCATGGGGTCCTGTATTTGTCCGTAAAATACGGTCCGTAATTGCTCAGATAATTTCCTTCAGGGCCAAGGTGGTTATAAACAACATCTAAAATAACAGCCAGTCCTTTTTTATGGCAGGCATTGACCAGTATTTTCAGGCCATCAGGGCCTCCGTAAGAATTCTGGACCGCAAAAGGATATGCACCATCATACCCCCAGTTTCTGCTGCCAGGGAATTGGGCCACAGGCATAAGTTCCACTGCAGTTATTCCGAGTTCCTTAAGGTGATCAAGACGGGGGATAATATCCTTAAATGTCCCCCCTTCTGTGAATGTGCCTGGATGCAGTTCATACATAATGAGATCTTTTAATTCAATCCCTTTCCATTTTTCATCTTGCCATTTGAATTCATTAGGGTCAATGACCTGAGAAGGGCCGTGCACACCTTTAGGTTGAAAACGCGATGAAGGATCAGGCCTGTCTGTTTTATTTTCAAGTCTATAAAAATATAGTGTGCCAGGTAAAACACCCTCTACCATGACCTTCCAGTATCCTTTGCTATCCTTCTTCATGGGTATAATGCGTTCAGGTGTAGACACTAATTTTAATGATACATTCTCTAACAAAGGCGCCCAGACAATAAACTCGCATACGCCCTTGCCGAGATTATTCGGACCGATATTCATCCTATTGATCTTCCTTCCTGAAAAATAAGATGCTCAGCGGAGGCAATGTCAAAGAAAGAGAATAATACTTTCCGTGATAAGGGACCGGAGTTGCATCAACCCCTCCGAGGTTGCCTTGTCCGCTGCCTCCGTATTCCCTTGCATCGCTGTTCAATACTTCTTTCCAAAAACCTCCGGAAGGTATTCCTATTCTGTAGTTATAATTTGGCACAGGCGTGAGATTACAGACAATGAGCATCGTGTCTTTCTCCGACTGTCCTCTCCTCAGAAAACTGACAATGCTTTTCTCCCAGTCGCTGGAGTCGATCCATTCAAAGCCTGTTGCTTCAAAATCCTTCTCATACAGGGAAGGGGTCCCTCTATACATTATATTCAGATGCTTTATCCATGTCTGAATGCCCTGATGCAAAGGAGAATCAAGCAGATGCCAGTCCAGACTGTCGTCGTGGGCCCATTCCCGCCATTGTCCGAATTCTGCCCCCATAAAAAGGAGCTTCTTCCCGGGATGTGCGAACATATAACCGAACAAAAGCCGGAGATTCGCAAACTTCTGCCAGTCATCACCCGGCATCTTATTTATAAGTGACCCTTTCCCGTAAACAACTTCGTCATGTGAAAGGGAGAGCACGAAGTTTTCGAAAAATGCATACATGATGCTGAATGTAAGCTGGTTGTGATGATACTTGCGGTATATGGGATCCGTCGAAAAATAATTGAGTGTATCGTGCATCCAGCCCATATTCCATTTCAGTCCGAACCCAAGGCCTCCCAAATATACAGGCCTTGAGACCATCGGCCAGGACGTAGATTCCTCAGCTATTGTCTGGACATCGCTATGGGCTTCATAAACTGCTTCATTAAATCTTTTTAAGAATGTTATCGCTTGTATGTTCTCCTTGCCCCCATGCTCATTCGGTATCCACTCACCTTCTCTCCTTCCATAGTCAAGGTAAAGTATGGAAGCCACTGCATCAACTCTCAGACCGTCTATGTGATATTTTTCGAGCCAGAAGATAGCATTGCTTATCAGAAAGTTCTTCACTTCATATCTTCCATAGTTAAAGATATAAGTGTTCCAGTCCGGATGATATCCCTGTCTCGGATCAGAATGTTCAAAAAGATGTGTCCCGTCGAAAAAGACCAGGCCATGCTCATTATCCGGAAAATGGGAGGGCACCCAGTCCAGAATAACTCCAATGCCGTTCTGGTGAAGATGATCTATCATGTACATGAAATCCTGTGGAGTACCGTATCTGCTCGTTGGCGCGAAATAACCTGTTATCTGGTAACCCCATGAACCGTAAAAAGGATGTTCCATAACCGGCATCAATTCAACGTGGGTAAAGCCCATGTCTTTCACATAATCTGCGAGATAATGTGCCATTTCCCTGTAATTAAGGAATCTGTTGCCTTCTTCCGGAACACGCCTCCATGAACCCAGATGAACTTCATAAACTGACATCGGCGCATTCAATGCATTCCGGTTTCTCCTGTTTCCGATCCACTCATCATCATTCCACTTGTAATCAAGATCCCATACAACAGACGCTGTTTTTGGAGATACTTCGCAATAAAAGGCAAAGGGGTCGCTTTTATCCGCTCTGTAATCATTATGTTCCGAAACTATGTGATATTTATATGCGGTCCCATTGCCTATTCCCGGGATAAAACCTTCCCATATTCCTGAATCGTCCTGTCTTGTCTTTAACATATGCGAGCCCTTGTCCCATCCGTTAAAATCCCCTGAAACAGATACGTGCGAAGCATTAGGGGCCCATACAGAAAAATGGACTCCGTCATCACCGTCAACCTTCATCAGATTAGAACCCAATTTTTCATGCAGTTTGAAATGGTTCCCTTCCTTGAACAGATAGATATCAAGGTCTGTCACCGGACTTACATCGTAAAATACTTTATCTTTCTGAATAGGTTTTGGCACAAGACCTCCGTCATTATCTAGTGTCCGTTTCTAAACTAACATTCCCATAAACCTAAAAAAAGCAGTTAAAACGAAAAAGTGAATAAAAACATGTCATTGCGAACA
>MHDW01000197.1:0-2901 GCA_001803645.1 Nitrospirae bacterium GWC2_42_7
GATACTATCCCCGCCATCAAGTATTGTTGATTCAGCACCTGCACCTTGAATTGTGAGGGAGTTGGATTCATCCGGATAGTAAATTAATGTTGATGTGATGTTATAAGTCCCGGCGGCTACGTTGATTGTATCATCCTCGCCATTTGATTCTGCTGTCGTCAGGGCGTTTTGAAACTCAGCCGGTGTTGTGACATTAAATGTTGCGGAATATGAAGGCACAGAAAAAAAGGTGAATAGAACCAAAAATCCCATTAAAATGCTGAAAGTTGAATTCAATCTTATCACGATTTACCCTCCAAGGTAATTATATGAAAGCCATAATGTTTATAAAGTATTGCATGGCAAATGCAGGCTTGTCAAAGGAATATTTACTGATGAATTGACTTCAGTTAAAAATAATCCTCCCCTTTGCAAGGGGAGGACAGGTGGGGTATTGGTAAAATAATACCAAAACCTCCCCGTACCCCTCCTTGTTAAGGAGGGGATTTGAATGTCACTTTCTCTTCTTTCATTCACTGAATTGTTTTACATTTTATGGACGCTCTTTTAGTTATAATAAAACTGATGAATTCAAAAGAGAATCTAACCTGTCTTAGCATAACTATTAAAGGAATAGTGCAGGGAGTTGGTTTCAGGCCTTTCATCCATAATCTTGCAACAGAAATGGGTCTTAATGGTTTTATCACAAATACCTCTGAAGGGGTTATAGTGAATGTTGAGGGCAGCAACTTGGATGTTTTCCTCGAAAGAATAAGAAAAGAATCTCCGCCTTTATCAAAGATAATGAGCCTAAATATATCTCCAAGTGAATACAAAGGGTTTGTGGAATTTTCTATAAGAGACAGCCAGGAAACAGGAAGTTTTACTCTTGTATCTCCGGATATTTCGGTTTGCAAAGACTGCATGGATGAGCTTTTTGATGAAAATAACAGACGTTACCTTTACCCCTTCATTAACTGCACTAACTGCGGGCCAAGATATTCAATAACAAGATCAGTGCCTTATGACAGGGTAAATACAACCATGAATGTTTTCGAACTCTGCAGTGACTGCAAAACTGAATACAATGATCCTGTTGAAAGGAGGTTCCATGCTCAGCCGAATGCATGTCCTGTATGCGGACCAAACTTGGAATTAAGAATTACTAAGGAGTTTATAAGTAAGGCCCCCTCACCCTTGCCCTCTCCCCTGGAGGGAGAGGGTTGTAAGATTTCCCCTCCCTTGAGGGGAGGGGATGAAGGGGAGGGTGAGGTATGTAGCCTTATTAATGACCGCATTAGTATAAAAGAAAAAAATCCGATAGAGACTGCAATAGATCTTTTGAAACACGGGGCGATTGTTGCCATAAAAGGTCTTGGCGGATTTCATATTGCTTGTGATGCAACAAACAAAGAAGCAGTTGAGAGATTAAGAGAGAGGAAAAGAAGAAGCAACAAACCTTTTGCATTAATGGCTCCTGATGTAGAGGCTATAAGAAAGTTTTGCTATGTATCTGATGAAGAGGCTATGATGCTTTCTTCTCCACAAAGGCCGATAGTGCTTCTTAAGAAAAAAGACGGGCTGGAACTCCCTGACCCCATCGCCCCAATGAACGGATATATCGGCTTTATGCTGCCCTATACGCCATTGCATTACCTGCTGTTTTATTATCCCTTTAAAAAAGCACCATCTTTATCGGTGAGACAGCCCCTTGAAGTAACGCCCCCGCTTTCAGCACCCCCTCTTAAGATAAGAGCTAACAGTAGGTGCCTTAAGCAGGGAAGGGGGAGTTATGATTTCGGGGGGGAGCAAGAGGGGGTTAACTTTTCCGCCTTGGTCATGACAAGCGGAAACCTATCTGAAGAGCCGATAGTCACAGACAATGAAGAGGCTGTTTCTAAATTATCTGGAATTGCGGACGCTTTTATCCTTCATGACAGGGATATTTTCATGAGAGTGGATGATTCGGTAGTTAAAGTTAAAAATGAAAGGTTAAAAGTGAAGAGTGAAGACGCTGAATCATGGTATTCTTCTGATACTTCTCAGCTCTCAGCCTGCCTGCCGGTAGGCAAGGCTCTCAGCTCCAAGCTCTTAGTTATCAGACGTTCACGGGGTTATGTGCCCGAACCTATACCACTATTTGACGAAGGCCCTGAGGTGCTAGGATGCGGGGCAGATATGAAGAATACATTTACTATCACAAAAGGGCGCTATGCAATAATGAGTCAGCATATCGGTGATATGGAGAATTACGAAACGCTGAAATTCTACGAAGAGACATTGACTAATTTAAAGACCGTCTACAGGGCAGAGCCTGGAGCTTTAGCATATGACCTGCATCCGCAATATCTTTCAACAAAATGGGCTTTAAATAAGGGTTCTCAGTTCTCAGTTCCGAGTTCTCAGTTATTTTTAGGAGTTCAGCATCATTATGCTCATATAGCATCTGTAATGGCAGAAAATGGAATTAAGGAGAAAGTTATCGGAGTTGCTTTTGATGGAAACGGCTATGGCGAGGATGGAAGTTTGTGGGGCGGAGAATTCCTGATCGCAGATATCGCCGGATTCAAAAGAGCCGGACATATCGAATACATCTCCTTGCCAGGTGGTGAGATGGCGATAAAAGAACCATGGAGAATATCCCTAGCTTTTTTAAGAGAAGCAGCAGGCCAGGAGATATGGGATTATATTAAACCTCTTGGGTTTATAGAAAAATATGGGAAAGAAAAGATAGAAAATATATTGAAGATATTGGAGAATAAGAAATTCTCTCCGCTTTCATCAGGTGCAGGCAGGCTTTTTGATGCAGTCGCTGCATTGACGGGCATATGCGATAAAAACACTTTTGAAGGAGAGGCTGCAATAGCGCTTGAATCATTTACAGTTGATGATCTGGATGAAGATTACCCTGTTGACATAATT
>MHDW01000197.1:2910-6233 GCA_001803645.1 Nitrospirae bacterium GWC2_42_7
TAGTGGAGGATATGGGAAAAGGGCTCGACAAGAGAATTATAGCCACAAAGTTTCATAATACTGTTGCTCATGCGATCATAATAGTTGTTGGGAAGATCTCGCTGATAAATAATATTAGAAAGATCGTTCTGAGCGGAGGAGTATTCCAAAATTCATATCTGACTGAAAAAGTTATGAACAGTATGAGAGCGGAAGGCTTGAGCGTATATATCAACGAGCTGGTTCCATGCAATGATGCAGGAATTTCTTTAGGCCAGGCGTATATACTCAGAGAGAGGATAAAGGCCGGAATAATATGAATGAAACATTGAATAAGATCAAAGCACTTATGGGCCTGATAGATCGTCAGGTACGATTGATGGAAGTATGCGGGACACATACTGTCGCAATATTCAGGCATGGTATCAGAGACCTTCTTCCAGAAGGGGTTAAACTTCTGAGCGGGCCGGGATGTCCAGTATGTGTTACCTCTATCAGGGACATAGAAACAGCCATAGCAATATCAAAAGTTGATAATGTCATCCTTACGACCTTTGGAGATATGATGAGGGTGCCGGGAGAGAAAAAAAACCTGCTTGACGCAAAAGCAGAAGGAAGCGATGTAAGGATTGTTTATTCTCCTCTTGATGCACTTCAGATCGCTGAAGATAACAGGGACAAAAAGATCGTTTTTTTTGCAACAGGATTTGAGACTACATCGCCTTCTGTAGCAGGCACTATCATGGAATCAGAAAGAAAAAAAGCAGATAACTTTTATGTTTATACTGTTCACAAGACAGTGCCTCCTGCAATAAAGGCTTTGCTCGATTCAGACGAGGTTAATATAGACGGGTTCATTTTGCCTGGTCATGTGAGCGCTATTATAGGGAGCAAGCCGTATTCTTTTATTAACGGATACAACAAACCATCAGTTATTACAGGTTTTGAGAGTCATGATATTCTGACCGGCATAATGATGCTCCTCATGCAGATATCTGAAAAAAGGGCAAAAGTCGAAATTCAATATGCACGGGTTGTTAGAGAAGAGGGCAATCCAAAGGCTGTTTCGATAATGAATGAGTATTTTGAGGCCTCAGACGCAGAATGGCGGGGAATCGGGACTATCCCTCTGAGCGGACTGAGACTCAGGGAGAAATTTCAGCATAGGGACATAACAAAGATGATAGATATTTATGTGCCGGAATTTGAGGAACCCAAGGCATGTTCCTGCGGAGATATCCTTAAAGGTATTAAAATGCCTTCTGAATGTAAGCTTTTCGGCAAAACATGTACGCCTGACAGTCCTGTTGGAGCCTGCATGGTAAGCACTGAGGGAAGCTGTGCTGCTTATTATAAATATGGGTTGGTCAAATAGTGTCAAAATACCCTTACTAACTAAAGTATTCTGCGAGTTATCCCTGATTTCCCACCCGATTGCGTTAAAATACGCAGACTATGGATTTTTACATAACTGCATTGATTTGCATAATATAATATCTAATAAAATCAGATAGATATGAATATGATTTTCAGGCATCAATATTGCTTCTCTTAAAGAAATAGATATAAAAAATGGAGATTGAATATGTTTGATCTAAAAAAAAGTATTTCAGGAACAGCAAGCTTACAGGAGGTGCCTATGTTTAAAATAATGATCAGACTTCTTTTTATGACAATATTTTCTATATTGTTTTTGACAGTAAGCAACAGCAGTGCCAATGACGAGACAATGCAGGATATGGCAAATAATATCAAACCCATGAGCTTTACTACCAATGACGATACTACTTTGGTAGATGACAATACAGGGCTTATGTGGCAGCAGCAGGATGATGGAAATACCTATACCTGGTATCAGGCATCAGGGACATATGATGAAATGTATAATCCTGCTTCAGAAAATGTATGCGGAAATCTTGTTCTTAGTGGTTATGCTGATTGGCGGCTTCCGACCAAGGAAGAGCTGACAGGCATAGTGGATTATGCTATTCCTTTCCCGAGCGAGACGATAAAGACCACTTACTTCCCGGACACAAAACCGTCAGGATATTGGTCATCTACTACATATGAAAATTATCCTGATTATGCCTGGGCAGTATACTTTAATGACGGAGGCGTCTACAGTAGCAGCAAATACTATGACGTATATGTTCGCTGTGTGCGTGACGGACAGAACAATCGTTCTAAAAGTTTAGCGAGAACTGCTCACGCAAGATAACAGATACTAAGAACGGGCTTGTGCAGTATCATGGCAAGCCCGTTTTTTAATACATTGTTTTGGTGACCCCGGCTAGAGATTTATCTCTAGCCGGGGTCACTTTTTTATTGATGCATCCAAATGTCTTATCAGCCACAGACCACTTCATTATGCTAAAATAGCTGCGGTATATCTGAATGGATAAAATACTTTTGGGTCATGGAAGCGGCGGCAGACTGATGCATAATCTCATAACGGATTATTTTGCTCCTGCTTTTGATATGAAAACACTGAACGATTCCGCTGTTATCGAAAATCAATTCAAAGGAAGAATTGCCATTACAACGGACTCTTATGTTGTATCCCCCTTATTTTTCCCTGGCGGAGATATTGGTTCTCTTTCGATGTGCGGGACTATAAATGACCTGTCTGTCTCTGGAGCACGGCCTTTGTATCTGACCGCAGGTTTTATAATCGAAGAGGGTTTTCCTCTGGATGATCTCAGAAAGATACTTGCCTCAATGAAGGCTGTTTCAGAGAAGACAGGAGTGAAGATCATAGCAGGTGATACCAAAGTTGTTGACAGAGGAAAATGTGACGGCATATTCATTAATACTGCAGGGTTTGGAGTTGTAGAGGACGGAGTGGATATTTCGCCCTTGAATGTAAGGCCGGGCCAGAAGATAATCCTGAGCGGTTCAATAGGAAACCACGGAATTTCTGTTATAGCAAAAAGAAATGGAATAAGTTTTGACCCTCCGATATATAGCGATGTCAGGCCGCTCAACAGTCTTGCTGAACTGATGCTTTCGAAGACAAAAAAGATCAGCGTTATGCGCGACCCTACAAGAGGAGGGCTTGCAACCACATTAAAGGAGATTGCAAATGATTCAGGTTTCTGCATAATAATAGATGAAGCTTCTGTTAAGGTTGAGCCGGGAATTTTAGGCGCATGCGAGCTTTTGGGCCTTGATCCGCTTTATATTGCGAATGAAGGTATTCTGGTGGCTGTTGTTGACAGTGAAGATGCAGAAAGGCTGGTTGATGCAATGAAACAGACCGGTGAAGGTGTGGAGGCGTCTATTGTTGGCGAGATCAAAGATGAGCCCCAAAAAGGTGTGCTATTGAAAACAATCGCAGGTGGTAT
>MHDW01000198.1:0-3878 GCA_001803645.1 Nitrospirae bacterium GWC2_42_7
GGCTTATGATGTAATGCTGCACCTGGGCACGCTGGCCGCCGTGCTTATTTATTTCGCGGGCGACTGGATCAGAATAATAAAAAAGGGCCTTCTGGAACCTAAAAAACCCGGGGGGCTTTTATTGTGGCAGCTGGCCGCCGGTTCCGTGCCCGCGGGGCTGGCCGGCTTATTGCTTTCAAAACAGGCCGAAACAGTTTTCCGTTCCCCTCTCTGGATAGCCTCCAACCTAGCGGTATTCAGCGTGTTCATTTATCTGGCGGACCGCAAACCCGCGCAAAAAAACACTTTGGAAAGCTTCAATTTCAAAGACGCGCTGCTTATAGGCGCAGCCCAAAGCCTGGCGCTGATGCCGGGGGCTTCGCGCTCCGGCATGACCATAATGGCCGCTCTATTTGCCGGATACTCAAGGAGCGACGCCGCTACAATCTCTTTTCTGCTCTCGTGCCCGGTTATTTTCGGAGCGGGAATACTTGAATTTTTAAAACTCCCAAGCGGGTCATTCAATTCAGTATTCGCGGCCGGCGTGGCGGCTTCGTTTATTTCCGGTCTGCTTGCCATAAAGTTTTTCCTGCTCCACCTTAAAAACCATGACCTTAAACCTTTCCTGGTTTACAGGCTGCTGCTTGCCGGATTTATTTTCTGGAAAGTGTTAAGTAGGTAATGCAATAGCGTATAGGGGCTAGCGTATAAGGGAAAGCAAAAGATATAAAGGAATTACCTTCCCTAACCTCTGGCCCCAAACCCCCATCTCCTATTGTATAATTACACCATGGACATAGAACCAAAATTGCGCAAGTTCCTGAAATTCGACAACCCCCAGATTTTCAGCTTTTTTTTCTTCGGCATACTGCTGTTTCTGCTTTATCAACTGCTGCGCGTGCTATCACCGTTTGCCGGCGCCCTTATACTGGCGGCAATGACAACACTCATCTTCTACCCGCTGCATCTCTGGATAAGCGGACGCTTTATCCGGAACAAAACCGCCGCGGCCGCCGTTTCAACAATTACCGCCGTAGTAACGGTCATACTGCCGCTGCTGTTTTTCGGCTGGCTGGTAATGAAGGAAGCCAGGCACCTTTACCCGAGAACGACACAATGGCTTTCAACCATCTCACAGAGTGGTATAGAGCTTTCCCTTCCGCCCCAGCTGAGATCCGTGTGGAACATAGATCTGCAGGATATCGTTACCAGCAACGTGCAGAACCTGCGCGACAACATTATGAATTCCAGCGGCAAATTATTAAAAAATATTTTTTTCTTTGTGGTCAACTTCATCGTTCTTATCGCCATGATCTTTGTTTTTTTCAAGGACGGAGAACGCTTTTTACACTGGCTCATTGACATTATCCCCATGGACCACGATTCAAAGTACCGCGTGGCAAACCAGCTCTCTGTCACCACCATAGCCGTAGTGCGCGGGATACTGCTGACCGCCGCCTTTCAGGGCCTGGTTGCGACCGTGGGCTACTACCTTGCCGGCGTTACTTCGCCCGCGGTGCTTGGGATGCTCACCGGTTTTGCCGCGTTAATCCCCTTTGTGGGTACCAGCCTGGTCTGGCTGCCGCTCAGCCTGTTTTTTATTTTTTTCAGGGACCCGCGCACCGGAATGTTTATCCTCGCCTGGGGGGCGGTGGTAGTCGGGCTGCTAGACAATATTCTGCGCCCGATACTGATAGGCAAAGAGGCAAAGCTTCCTGTGTTTCTGCTGTTTTTGGGGATTTTCGGCGGTATAAAAATTTACGGCCCGCTGGGTATTTTCCTCGGGCCGCTCTTAATTTCCTGCGTTATCGTTTTTCTGCAGATCTACAAGGAAGCCAAAAAAGCCACCTCAGGCGCCCGCAAAGCCGCCGGAACGCCGCAATGCGCCAACGGGCAATTGCCGAAACAAGAGTAGGTGGATAGGCCGCAGGCACGATAGTAATTGATAGCGACGGAAAGCAAAAGAAAGCAACTGAATGCCACAAAAAGTAAGAGGCGCATAAAACAGTTTTTTCATTTTTAGTTACTTTCCGTAGCGTTCAGTAGCCTTCCATTGCCATATACGACAATGGCCTTCACCCTTCAGAAGCGGTTGTCTGGCCTATGGCCGTGCCGTATCTGACCTATGGCCGTGCCGCAACGAGCGCTATGCGCAACAAAGCGGCCAGGGGCTGCCTATAAGACGGCTTGCGGACACAGATTCTTTATCGGGCAGCGCGAACAATTCCCCACGCGTGAGAGGTCCATAATAAGTATTTTCTCCCCGATCTCGCGCAAAAGGGCCAAAGTTTTTTCGTCGCCAAGGCCGTCATAATCGGCCGACACCTTATATGGGCCGTTTAAAACAAAAAAGGACACTTTTTTAACCGTAATATTTAGCGCACGTTTAAGCCCGAGGGCGTAAATAGCAAGCTGAAGGCTTTGCGCCGCGTCAGCCGGTGTTTTTTTCTCAAACCCCATTTTATAGTCTATCAACTCAAAACAGTCCCCGTCCAGACGGTCAACCCTGTCTATGGTGCCGCGCACCCGCCATTTTTCAAACGCGAACTGAAAAACTTTTTCCGAGAAAACAACGCGGCTTTTCTCGGCCTGGACGGCCAGCCAGTAATTTTCAAGCACTTTCGCCCCGGTGTTATAAAACTCCATGCTTTGCTGGACTGTGGCATAGCCCCGGTTATTCCAGGAGTCCTCATAATACGCCAGCAGGTCGCTCAGGTCGCCGCCTGAAGCGTGATAGCGGGCCAGCGCTCCATGCACGGAAAGACCAAGCGAAGCATAGGGATTAAGCGGGGCAAACCGCCGGTCCACGTAAATATACTTATAAAGGCTGGGGCAATCCAGGTATGCCTTTACCTTGCTGTAATTAAGTTCAAGCGGATCAAATGCCATAGGGGGATAGGGATACTAAGTCTGGGAGTCGAGAGTCTTAGAGTCACAGAGTCTCAGGGTCTCAGGGTCTCAGACTCCCAGACTCTCCGACTCTCCACACAATCACTCATAAATTATTTTATATGGCGGAAAAAATCCACCAGCGTATCGCCGTATTTTTCCTGACGCACCAGCTCAAACCCCGCCGGAGCGGGCGCCGCTTCTTTTTTGTGATGCTGCACTACAGCCATGCCCGAAGGCGCGAGTATCCCGCCTTCGGCCAGAAGCTCAAGGGTCCGGGCGCTGTAAAAAAGCGGCAGATTCTCGCTGGTCCTGTACGGAGGACCCATAAAAATTATGTCATAGCCCGCGTAACCGCTGTAATGTTCAAGCCACTTAAGCCCGCTCAGAACATCCGCTTTTAAAACTTTCGCGGTCTCCGTAAATTGAAGGTTTACGATATTTTTCTCTATAACTTTCACGCAAAAACCGTCTTTCTCCACAAAAACGGCCTTCGCCGCCCCGCGCGATAACGCCTCAAGCCCCACTGTCCCCACTCCGGCATAAAGATCAAGAAAGACTGCTCCCGTTATGTAGGGCCGCAATATGTCAAAAAGCGACTGCCGGATCCTGGCGGAAACCGGTTTAATGAATTTATGTTTCGGCACGGAAAAAACGCTCCTGCCCCTCCTGGTGCCGGCGATTATTCTCATCACAATTCAACCTCACGATTTAATATCGGTGAAACAATTAATTAATTTCAAAATAGCTATAATGTATTATAGAATAAAAATAGTCACGGGTTGGCAGGTTCACGGTTATCTTTTCAGCAATCTTTATGTTTTCTAAGGCTTTGCTTATCAGACGGACAACCGTTGAACTATTTCCGCCGGAGGCGGATGCGCCAGGTTGTTTGGCGTAAAACCGCTGAACCGTGAACCGGGATAGTTGCGAAGAGAATTTCCATGGAAAACCCTGAAATACTGATAATTGACGATGACCCCATGGTGGGAGAGCTTTCGCGCGATTTG
>MHDW01000198.1:4429-5816 GCA_001803645.1 Nitrospirae bacterium GWC2_42_7
ATTCTTTCTCTCAATGATCTTTGACATATTCGGCACTATCTCTCCGTTTAAGTCAAGACCGAACTTATCCAGTTCCCTGCCTCTGGCAAGGGCCTCGGAAGACGCGATCATAGTCTTTGTTGGAATACATCCGCGGTTCAGGCATGTGCCCCCTACTTCAGTATCCTCAATTACTGTGACCTGGGCCCCTAACTGCGCTGCCCTTATAGCAGCAACATATCCACCGGGGCCTGCGCCTAATATGGCAATTTTCATTTTGCTTCTTCTTCCACGTACTTTTCATATTCAGATTCGTCCATAAGATCATCGAGCTCTGAAAGGTTTTCGAGCTCCACAACAGCTATCCAGCCCTTACCGTATGCATCCTCATTTATGATCTCCGGGGATTCCGAGAGGTCCTCGTTCACCTCAAGGATCTTTCCGCTCACAGGAGAAATAACAGAAGATGTGGCCTTGGTGGATTCTATCTCTGATATTTCACTGTTCGCTTCCACAGAGATGTCAACTTCAGGCAGATCAATATAAACTATATCCCCGAGAGAGTCCTGGGCATAATCAGTTATGCCGATGGTCCCTTTCTGACCCGATACCTTTACCCATGTGTGCTCCTTGTGATATTTAATATTATCCGGATTCATTTTCTTTTCCTCCTCCTTTTTAATAATATCGTTTGATTTGTATCATAGCAAATTAATCCTTGTCAGGAAAGACAAAAGTTATTTTGCTTCTTGGAATAAATAAGATCACAAACCCATTTTCTGTCTTAATTCCCTGATCTTCGAAAACACGCCTTCAGGCCCGAGCTTGTTCATATCAAGATTCGTAATTTCATTGATGACCGAATCATTCGCTGTTGAGAAAAGATCGAGCTGTTCTTTCTTTTTCCTGCTCTTCCTGCTCGCAAATTTTGGCCCGCCTATCTCGTCAAGTTCTTCTTTCTCGAGGTTGCTTAAAACTTCTTTTGCCCGGCTTATTATGCTTTCCGGCATTCCTGCAAGCCTCGCTACCTGAATGCCATAGCTTTTATCAGCAGGCCCTTCCTCGATCTTCCGCAGAAATATTATTTCATCTCCCCATTCCTTGACAGAAACATTATAATTTCTGACGCCTTCATGTATGAGTGCAAGTTCGGTCAGCTCATTGTAATGAGTCGCAAACAAGGTCTGTGCCTTTATATTGTTCAGTATATGCTCTGCTATTGACCACGCTATGCTGATACCGTCGAATGTGCTCGTGCCCCTCCCCACTTCATCTAGTATTATAAGGCTCCTGGATGTTGCGTTATTGATGATATTTGCGGCCTCTATCATCTCTACCATAAAGGTGCTGTGGCCTTTTGTAAGAAAGTCAGAGGCCCCTATCCTCGTGAATATCCTGTCGGTTACTC
>MHDW01000198.1:5844-12687 GCA_001803645.1 Nitrospirae bacterium GWC2_42_7
ACTCCCCATCTGGGCCATAATAACAATAAGCGCAACCTGTCTCATATAAGTTGATTTCCCAGCCATATTGGGGCCGGTGAGGATCAAAAGCCTGCAATCCTGATTATCAATATAAGTGTCATTAGGGATAAATCTTTCTCCGGATGACAATTTCTCGAGCACAGGGTGTCTGCCGTCAGTAATATCAATTACGCTTTCATCCGCTATCACCGGCCTCGAATAATTGTAGCGTTTTGCGATTACTGATAAGGATGTAAGAAAATCAATGACCGCCAGAGCGCCGGCAGTCTGAATAAGCCGGTCCGAATCTTTTTTTACAGATTCGAGGATCTCCCTGAAGATCTCATATTCAAGATTCCTGAGCTTTTCTTCAGCCCCCAGGACCTTGCCTTCGTATTCCTTGAGTTCAGGTGTTATAAACCTTTCGCAACCAACAAGCGTCTGTTTTCTTATGTAATCTTCAGGGACGAGATCCAGATTAGACTTTGTGATCTCTATATAATATCCAAAAACCCTGTTATATCCGATCTTAAGAGACGATATGCCTGTCCTTTTTTTCTCTCTCTGTTCTAACTCAGCAATAAAATCCCTGCCTTTTGTGGTCAGGCTTCTGAGGTTATCGACCTCAATGTTGTATTTATCCTTTATGACCCCGCCTTCTTTCAGGCCAACAGGCGGGTTGTCCATAATGCTCTTTTCAAGCAGTTCTTTAAGCAGGGAGAATTCGGATATCTCGTTTCCGAGTGATTTAAGATAGTGTTCTTTAGCAGCTGTAAGCAGCTTCTTTATTTTCGGGAGATTTGCAAGGGAATTCCTTACAGCAATAAGGTCCCTTGCATTTGCAGTGCCATATGATACCTTTGAGCAGAGTCTTTCTATGTCCTGAACTTTTCTTAACAGGTTACGTGCTTCCTCCAGCAATTCGAAATCTTCAACAAGATATTCAACAACATCTTGTCTTTTTTTAATATCTGAGGTCTCTGTTAAAGGCCGAAGCAGGGAAGCCCGCAGGAACCTGCCGCCCATAGGTGTCAGCGTTTCGTCAAGCACCCGAAGCAGTGTATCATCACGCGAGCCGTCCTTCAGGTTATGAGTCAATTCAAGATTGCGCTGGGTTGCTGCATCCAAAAACATATTTGAAGACTTTTTCAATGTTGTGATCTTCTTGAATTCCGGAGCCCCGTTCTGTATATCACTGATATAGGTTATAAGCGCACCTGCAGCAGATATAGCAGACGAAAAACCTTCACAACCGTAGCCGTCAAGGGATGACACTCTGAAATGCGTCAGTAGTTTCCTGTACGCCTCGGAATAATCAAAAGACCAGTCTTCAATTCCGGAAAGATAATATCCCGATAAAGCCTCTCTGTAATGGATATTATCCTTAAAACTGTTGGGAATAAGAATCTCGCTCGGTTCAAACCTGCTGACCTCGTCCTCAACATTTTCCTCTGTCTCAAAAACAATGAATTCTCCGGTTGAGATATCAGCTGCTGCTATTCCGTGCTTCTTCCTGTCCGGAAAGATACTGACGATATATCTGTTTTCCTTTGGACTTTCAGGTTCATGGGTGCCGGGAGTGATCACCTTTACAACCTCCCGTGTAACGATCCCTTTTGCCTCCTTCGGGTCTTCCATCTGCTCGCATATCGCAACCTTAAAGCCTGCCTTTATCAGTTTGGAGATATATGATTCAGAGGCAAAATACGGGATGCCGCACATAGGCATAGGATTGTCCTTTGTCTTGTCCCTTGTTGTAAGGGCTATCTGCAGGATCTTAGAGGCCTTTTCAGCGTCTTCTCCGAACATCTCGTAAAAGTCACCAAGCCTGAAAAAGACAATGGCATCACTGTACTTTTCCTTGATAGTGAAATACTGCTTCATTAACGGAGTGAGATCATTCATGTCTGTCATATTGGATATAAAATAACATAAGTCAATTATAGTTCAACAGTCAAACAAAATTAAACTAAAGAAGAGTGCATTTGAGGGAAAGCATGATGTTGTCGGGAATTAATGTCAGATGAATATTCTGTGCCCATCTGTATTTTGAGTGAAGAGGTGTCAACACAGGTTTTCCTGTCCAGATATTTTTTAACGCCCGGGAACGATAACATCAGTGTCAGGCACAAATTGCTTCACCGCATCTACCAATTTCGAACGTTCATCTGAACAGACAAAAATCATAGCAGGGTATTCTTGTTTCGCAATTAAGTAAGCTGAAAGTTGTGCTAAATCAAAAATATTAGGGACCCATGTTTTTTCAAGCACAGAAGTCGCCTTCTCTATCATTTCTTCTGTAAATACGACTCTATGCATTTGCAGGATGTCCGCATCAAATAGACGATTAAGTCCATTAAATTCCTCTTCGTTAATCTGACCGTCTTGGTTAAGAGGATATTTCAGCAGACGATAAAAAACCTTGCGGATCTCAATAATCGCAAGGTTTAAATAAAATAAATCGTGGTTATTATTAAAAAGATTGTTTACTACATCAGAGCCTATTTCAGATTTGTATCGCTTAATAAATGCGCTTGACTCAAGAAAATATCTTGACATTTATTCATTATCTCTTTCCTCGGAGAGGAGCTTTGATAATGATGGCAACCTTTTTGTTATTTCCCATACTTGTTCTATGGATGGAGCAGATGTAGCCATTTCCTGCAATTTGTGATTTAGCTCTTCGCGTCCGTATAGTGGATCAGTAAGCCGCAAAGGCAAAACCAATTTTTCGTCAACTTTAGGCTGACTTTGCTCCAATAAAACTTCTAAGGGGAATATTATTATTATGTTTCCCCATTCATCTAATCGTTTAAATTTTGATGTATTTACAGGTGTTAAGCTTGTCTCATCTATGCCTAAAGTTCCTAACAATACAGATGATGTGTCCGTCAGCGTTTCCTTATTGTATACTATGGCTTCCATGACTTTATTCTATCTTAACCCATGACTGAGAATCAATGTTCATATCAACCACTGGTTGATTATTACGAATAGTTTTCTGTACCTTCCCAGTAAAAGTGAACTGATGAGAATACTCTGCACTTTCAATATATGCTCCTGCATGTCGTATCTCAGCCATATCTTTACCAGCAAGAAGCTCATTAGCGTGAAATGGCTGACCAAGTTTCATAGGCATAGCATATTCCTCATATAGCTGCCAGATACGTTGCTCAACCGAGGTTTTTGGAGTATCTATTTTAAGACCAAGTTCTTTTGCCTCATCCCGGTCAATAGGATATGCATGTATAGTAATGTCTCCGGTAATTTCTTTTATGATTTTTTTTATCTTTTGACTATCTTTTGTTTTATCCATATGAAGAGAAAGAAGCCTTTCAGTCAAAAGCTTAGCCATCCGATACGCACGATATGCATTGCCGATAGATAAAGGATGCAGTTTCTCAACCAGCATTTTATAAACATCTGCCATTTGCCCTGGTCTTAAACCGGCTTTCTCTTTTGCAAACAAAAAATAAGAGTTCAGATCTTCGACGCTCACTTCAAGCCGTTGCTGAGGATCAGCAGGATTTTGCGGATTGAAAGGATGACCAGTAGTTGGGTCAACCGGTGTTAATTCGCCAAGCTTCCCCATGACAATTCTGTCTGCTCCAAGTGCAATAAGTGTTCCAGCGCTATGTGCTTTATAGGGCACTAATACTTCAAATGTATCACAGTGATTACGAATTAGTTTTACTATGCGTATCGGCGCCAACATATCGCCGCCGCTTGTGTATAAGAACAAACTTATTTTTTTCGACTTGCCGATTTTCTCAAGATGCCTGCTTAACAGGGGAACAACATCGCCTGCAATTCTCGTTGCGAAAGGCGGCCTATCACCTGTGACATAGGTAATAATCCTGGAATTCTGCTCTTTTTCTAATTGTTGAATGAGGTCTTTTTTACTCATAGCCTGTTGTTAGGATAGCAAAAAATGTTCTTTTCGGCAATATCAATATTCAAATACCCCTTCCCCTCCACGATCTCAATCTCTTCCGGCGTAAACCTGCCTGACCGGTAGACAGGGCCGTAAAGGTTATAGACCATTTCGTCGATCTGTTTTTCGAGGGTGGAGGTGTGGCATTTATTTTTTCTCTCATGCCTTTGATCCTGTCGGCTTATTGTCCTTACGCGCATCTACCAGAATGACATAGGGGTCATCCGTCATATTCAAATCCTTTAAGGTTTGCTGTACCTTGGCGAGCTCCTGTTTTGAAAAGTAGAAGATGACTTTGTATCCCTTTTTAGCATCGCTTGCCTTCTTGTAAATCTCAAGCTGCTTTTGCAGGTTCCTGCTTAGACCTGAATTGCCAGCGAGCTTAAACTCGACAAGGGTCTTGTCTTTACTGCCTCGCGCTATTTTAAAATCAACAGGACCTCTCCCATCATTCACCTCCCGGCTTACATCGGATACTGTATCGCGCCACGTCAATTTGAAAAGTATCTGAATATCTTTTTCCCTGGCTAGCGGCTTGCCTTTATTATAGAAAAGCTTATGTCCGCCCTTGTTCTCAACGACATCTTTCAGAAACTCTATCCGCTGCAACACTTCCTCTGTCGTATTGCCTGGGACAGAATAAAAAGCCGACTTCTGAGATAACAAGTTCACCAATGACCCAAATTGATCGATATAGACCATTCTTGAATCATTGACATCCAGAAAGCTCTTTTTCACTGCATCGTTCCCGCGCTCTTCTTTGTACTTGATGTAATAATCGATCAACTCCGGAAACTTCAATGCGACAGAAGCTGCTGCTTTATGTTCATCTTTACTTGTCGGGTCCTTGGGCAAGATGGAATAGAAATAGTTGTTAATTTGAGCGCGCAGTTGCTCATTCTCTATAGCCTCCGGAATCCTATCGAACTGCCTGAAGAAGTCTGGCTTGTTAATCCATGTCTCATCCTTGGTGAGGATCTCTTTTGGACTGAGCAGGACATATTTATTTTTATAGACTGGAAGATCAAAAACACCTGGTTGCCATGATTCAGTTTCATAATTAAAGCTGACCCGCTCAACAGCCATTTCCCTTCTTAAAGATTTATCAATATGTTTCTGCGCAAAGGTCTCGGTATATTTTAGAAGGAATTCTTTAATCAGGTTGGTGGTAAAGTCGCTAATCGTATCTTTACCAACCCCGTCTTTGATAAGGCAGAGCTTTTCAAGATGGCTGCCTTTGGTGACACTCTCTGATCCGAAGTCTGTAAACAGATTACGGAGATTTTCGTTCAGCGCCCTAGCGAAATCTTTTCCAAGGCCTCTGCCTGTATTGCCTGAAACACAGAAACCGAGCCAGTTCTCTTTGACTTCTGAGAAATGATACCAAGACTTTAAGAGCCCTGCGTTTACAGTCCCGGCAGTGGATTTGTCCTTTAAAAACCGTAAGTACTTAATTATGTCGTCATGGAGTTGCCGATATTCTTTCTTTTTGCTGTTAAAGAGGAGAAAGGGGTCAATGAAAAGCGGCAGGTCGGTGACAAGGGAGATATTGAAGGCGCCGTATTTGTCGAGGATTTTGGGGGGAACGTCGAAGATGTCGGAAAAGTATAAGTGCATTAAATGCCCACCGCGTTGCCCCGCAGAAGCATTGCACAAAACTTCATCAATAAGCCCCCCTCTTAAATGCACACCTTCTGCTTTTGCATTAGATGTTTAAACTTGGTTAAAGATTCCTTCGCTAAAACAGTCCCAAGCGAATTAAGATCACTAACCTCGATAGCCTGTTTCTTAAAAGATTCCGGATAATATTTTTTCTCAAATTCTTTCACTGAATAAAACTCTTGTATCTTTCCCTTATGCTTTCTCATTTTGGTGCTCCTCCTTACTATCTCGGAAATAATTCACAAAAAAACCGGGATTCAAATCCGGTTTGAAATAATGTTTTCTTTTGATCCAGACGAACCCATCTCCTTTCGAAATTACTGCAACGTCAATAGGTCCGCCGACGGTTTCAGCGTCTAACGAAATCTTTCTTTTAAAGGATGTCAGATTGACAAGCGATTCTGCCATCGCGGCAAGTTCATCTTTTGGAAGAAATGATACTGCATTGATAATTGGATTGATATGAAACGTCCTTCTATAGTCCTGCAACTTTTTATTAAAGTCTGCAAGAATAGAAAGACCAATTTCTTTCAGTTTTTTTGAAAATTCCTGTTTTCTGGTTGTATCAACATTTTCAATACACTCCGCTATATAATCAGGATACTTTTCAAAGTACTCTGAAAGGTAGTCGGATATAATCTTATTATATGCTGGATCGGCTCCCTCAATGAACGTGGCAACCATTTCGCTTTGAGCAAAAGGAACAATCCAAGCCGAGGAATCAATGTTAATAGATGCATCTTTGTCTTTCTTGTATTTAAGAGTGTTGTTAGTCTTAGCCTCGATAGTAAATGAAACAAGTGATGGGAATGTTTCATCTTCACCAAACCCGGCTATAACTAAACCGGAAGAGCTTCTTGCAAACCTATCTTTCGAAAAGACGTTCGCACAGATAGCCTGTAAATCATTAGTAGTTTTCTCCGAAATCGGCAACTGCTGAAAGATTTCGTCTTTTACTTTTACAATCAAGTCGCCGTATTTTTCAATCAGGCTTCTATCATAATCGGCTGATATATGAGGTAACCTATCAGCTTTGTTCCATGCTTCGCAATGCTTTCTTATCGTAAGTTCTATTATCTCCTTGACTGATGTCTCTTTAATTTTCTTGTCGCAAGATATTTTCTCGGCAACTTGTTCATCTATTTCTCTTTTAATATCGTTAAAATAACCGGCAATTATCCTCCCAAAATATTTTTTCTGTTCAGTTTCGGGAAACAAAGTAATATTTTCTGAGAGGAAACTAATGA
>MHDW01000198.1:12697-14631 GCA_001803645.1 Nitrospirae bacterium GWC2_42_7
TTTCCCTAATTTAGTTCTATATATCTTAATTATCGATTCCCAAGGAACGTCCATAAAGTTTGCGCTACCATAGATCATAATTCCGACGGGATGATACTTCGAGAGGGTAAATAGCTTATTGACTGTATTGAAAATCTTTTGGCCTTTGTCCTGTTCTATCGTCACAGCGCTGTCAGCCGCAAGGGCCACTGCCGTTTTATTCATTATTGCGATTTCAGCCGTCATTTTGTACCTTAGTAATCTCCAATAGTCTTAAATGAGAATAGGTTTGTTTTCAATATATTAGCAAGATAAGTCGCAATCTTCAATAGTTACCCCTTCCCCTCCACAATCGCAATCTCTTCCGGTGTGAGGCCGTAGAGGGCATAGACCATTTCGTCGATCTGTTTTTCAAGTGCGGAGGTGTCGGCCTTGGGGTCTTTCTTTTTGGCGGCGAGGATTTTATCAACAAGTTCAATAACAATTTCATAATTTTCAGCTTGTGAGAGAGGAATCGGAAATTCTTTTACAAAATTATTTATCCATCGGCTTGTTCCCATGCCACTCGTCTCAGCTATTAAACCCAAGTAAAATTTGATAGTACTGGAGTTTAACAGTCCGAGCAGATATCTCTCATTCACATTTTTAGGAGGGAGTAGGAAATAGGCGCTGTTTAATAAATATATCTCTTCCTTGCAAAGTGCAAACCTACCTGTATCAGTTAGCTCTATCCATACAATTTTATCAACCTTAAAATCATCGAAAAAAGAACATGCCCGAAGATTTGTCCAGTGTTGCCCCCTTGCCCCACGTTTTTTAAAGCTATCGCCATAAGATGACAAATGCTTGTATATAAATGGATAATCTTTTTTTACATCAATTCCATTCCTTGTAAGTAAAATATACAGGTTAGGGAGTTTATAATTAAAACGACCTATATCTCGCCCTCTTAGGATTGGTTTAATTATTTCCGCATTACTTTCCTGTAATCTGCAAAGTTCCTCTTTCTTAGTTTCATCAATAATAAAAGCTTCATTGTGCCCTGTCGCCAATCCTAATCTGATTTTTGTTCCCAGTTGTTCAAGCGTTTTATTGTTACCCTCGATTTTCTTTTGAATTAAGAATATTTCTTGTGTAGATAATGTCCAAGACTTGTCAGTAAAAGCATCCTGTGAATAACCAACCCCTTCTTTTTGAACAAATTGTTCGAAACTAATGCTACCGTTATATGATGAATTAACTACAAGGCAATCTGATCTTTCGATGTGTGCACACCTTTCAGAAATAAGTATGGCAACATTGACAATTGCGCTATCAAATACTTGCGAGCCTTCAATGTTGATTATATTGAGAAGGCAGTTTTTCTCTTTTATTAATTTTCGAAGAAATCTTCCATATGCTGCTCTTAAGTATGAATTGGATGTTATAAAACAAAGTAAGCCTCTCTCATTTTGTAAATCTATTGCTCTCTCAATGAAATAACAATAGATATCAGCAAATGGCTCATATGATAAAAAATGAGCTTTTATTTCAGTCTTCTCTTTGATCTTATCATGGCTTACATATGGCGGGTTGGCTATCACAATATCGAACCCGGCCTTCTGATTGAACACCTCAGAAAAATAGACCTTAAAATCAAAATGCTTGTCATTATGAGTAATCTCAGAAATCAGGTTGTCTATTTCTACCTTTAAACTGCCCTTCTTTGTCGGATTGGTCTCTTCAAAGAGTTTACCCTTAAGGTCTTCAAGCATTATCAATGCCTGATGATGAAACATCATGTTCACGCCCGAAAGCGAATTACCGCAGACAATCTTATAATCCAGGTTCGGAAGTGGTTTTATCTGTTTAATATCGTCTTCATCTACCACAAGCGACAGCCACAAACGGAGTTTGGCAATCTCTACCGCTCCGGGGTCAATGTCAACGCCATAGAGGGATTTTTCGATGCACTC
>MHDW01000198.1:14671-26673 GCA_001803645.1 Nitrospirae bacterium GWC2_42_7
TCTTATCTTAAGAGGGGGTGCCGAAGGCGGGGGCGTTACAGTAAGAGGGTGTTGGAAGGCGTCAATAGAGGGTGATAAATAAGCGCTCAGTATCTGCCTTGTCTTAACAATCTCGCTCATCATCCCTACAGGGAATGCCCCGCTGCCTATGGCAGGATCACATACTTTTATATTGGCAAGTTTATCGTCAATGAGTCTTGCGCTTTGTCGAATACTCTCCGACAATTTATAAGCATAGGTCTTAGTCTCTCTGCCCTTTGCTTCAACAATCGCTTCATTTTCCCCAAGTTGCTCACCGTATTTAATGAGTGTTTCTAAGTCCTCTTTTGAAATCACAGCGCAAGGTCTGTGCTCTATTGTTAAATCCAACTGTGGTTTTTTGTCGCTATCTTTAAATATGGCAGTTTGTTCTTCGCCAAGTTTTTCATATGAGACCGGCACGTCATTTAAAGTTGTATGAAGGTAATTGATAAGGCTCTGCTGGCACATATAATGTACAATTTCGCGCGGTGTATAGTAAGTGCCCTTTGATTTTCTGTCTTTGACTTCCAGCAGGTTTTCAAAGACCTTTCCGAGCATTTCAGGGTCAACAGCAACCTCTTTTTCCAAGGGTTCATCTTCTTTGACGGTAAAATTATAGCGGTCGAAAATGTCCAGAATGCCGGTTCCTGTATCACTCTCTTTTGTCTTTACATCATTGGAAAAGAGTTCATTCGGCAGGATGATGTCCGTATGCACCCAATCGTAATTATTGATAGGGTCGAAGAGTCCGCCGTTCAAGAAAGGGATTTTGCAGTTAAAGCGGCTGTAATAATAATCGTCATGCTTCCGTTCTTCACCAACTCTCAGGGCTTCGTAAAAGAGAGGCTCTAAAATATCGTTAAAGAAATTTTTGTATGCACTGTGCCTGCCGTCAAACAGTTCTCTTAAGAAATGTTTGGTACCGGTTCCCCAGTCTGCATCCCTCGCAACACCAAACCAGCCCTTTTTCTGCAGAAAATAGAGAAAGACTATCTGCCCCAAGAGTTTCTTGGCAAAATCAACGGTGTTGACGCCCTTGGCTTCAAAATCTGCTTTGATATTTGTATCTTTGGAAACGACTTCATCCAGCATTTCTTTTGTCCGCAGGAAAAGGTCGCGGTATTTCTCAAAGAACTCTTTGGTGACTTTTTCAATATTAAAGGCATCTTCAAGTTCTGCAAGTGTAGGGTTGTGCTCGATATCAGCAATAATAGGGTAAAGCTTGCTTTGGGCTGTATGGCTATTTTCATTCTCTCCGACCAGAAAAGACCATCTGCGTGCAGGGGTGAATTCTTCTTTTATCTTGACCCTGCCGCCTTTTCCTTCTTCAAAGCGGTAGTCCATCTTAACAAGTGAAAAACGCCAGTCCTCTTCGTTAGGAGAAACAAACGCTGCCAAGGCGGCATCTTTCAGTACACCACCCCTGCTTCCGTTTAGATACCATGCGATAAAATTTCTCTGCATGGTGCGGGCGCGCTCAAGAGAGGCCTCTTTCTTTAGATGCACCACCAGAAGGTCAATTTTATTCCCATCTCCATCCTGATATTTTCCTATCCGGTCAAGTGTGCTGACATATGGCTTATAGGCATCAGGAATAAGGTTTCCTCTGTATACTGTTAAGGGGGTCTCTTCAATGTGGTTAAACAGTTCTTTAAGAAACAGGCCAAAGCGTCCCTTTTCAAAAGAACTTTCAAAAGTGTTTCTAACAATATCCTGTGCCTGTTGTTTGTCCAACGCTATTTCTCTGACAATTTCATTTTTCTTGAGGGTTGTTTTAGAAAGTTGGTTTTTGTAACAACGGACCTGCCGAGTCTTTTTTCCAATTGTTTTCTGGCGTTGCCGGCAATGTCCCCTCCGGCTTTGGCGTCTGATTTTAGTTTGTTCATGCCTTGTGAATCTTCGGTGCGGTGAATCTCCGTGGTAGACCTTTCACCAAGCATGTTAAAAATCAGTTCAAAATCATCCATGTGGTCCCGCAGGTTTTCACGCTTTAAGCCCTTGAGATTCTTATATTCACCTGGAGTTACTCCGAAAGTGGCTTTGGATATCTCGGCAGTAAGAATTTCATAGTTCTGTTCCTCCTTTGCTCCCCGCTCTTTCCATTCATCAGTCAGCTCTTCTCTGATAGCTATTCCGCGCATCCGCTTTTCAATCCAGTCGTCTGGATAGCCCTTGAGTTTGTAAAGCATCCTTGTTCTTCTGGTGGCTAATTCCGGATTTTCGATCTCCTGCACCCGTTCATAGCCAACTTTAGCCAGCCAACGCTTGAAAGGCTCTGCCTTGCGCGAAGGGATAGACTGGATAATGCGGAAAATGCCTTCGGTGTTAGAACAATCAGTCTCGCGCATTTTTCCGTCTGGAGCTTGCAATTTGAACTGTCGACAAATTGTCGACGGTTCAAATCCGTCTTCTTCTTTTACTCGTATTTTCATTTTAAACCAATAGTCTCGCGCATTCACACTATCTGTTAGCGCTTCTACAACATCAACAACCGAAAACCACCATTCATTGTTATAAATCGTCTTCCTGATTTTTCTGCCTTTAAACAAAGCAATTTTTGTTGCTTCCATATTTACTCCCCTTTTAAATATAGCGATAGAATGACTTCCCTCTTGCCGAAGGACTGAGGATGGCGCTCCGCATAGTGCCCTGCAAGGAAGCGTTCAGGTATATGCGTTTGCAGGACTGCCAGAACTTTTAACGGGTTCATTATTTCTTTTTTGAGCTCATCCAATGCCTTGAGAGCTTCTTTGGCTGTTTGCTTGGGAATGCCGCCTTCTTCAAGCTGGGTGAAGACCCTTTTGAGATAAAGCTCCTGTTCATCGGTTAACTGTTTTGTGTTCTTCATTGTTGCCTTGAGAATTCCGAGTATCCGGCCTGCGCTGTCCCTCCCTGCCCTGCTATGTGCTTCCGGCATTCCGTCAGTGGTGGCAAAAACAAATGCCTCTTTATTCTTATCAAGAAGTTCGTATAACCTCTCCGGCAGTTTAAGCTTTTTGTCCTCCAAACTGCTTTCAAGGATTGTGGCAGCAGAGACGAAATCAAGCTCCCGTGCGTTTTTAGCATCACCTGCCATGAAGAACTTTTGCAGTTTCCCACGGCGGAAATAGGTTATAAGAGAACCACCCTCCCCTTCATCCCCTCCCCTCAAGGGAGGGGAACCAATATAACCCTCTCCCTTGGCGGGAGAGGGCAAGCCTGCCTGTCCGGTAGGCAGGGGTGAGGGGGGAAGCTTCTTAGCTGATTTCGCCTTTTTCGGAAGTCTCTTGATCTTTTCAAAGGTATCGGGATCTTTGTCTCTCAAGTCTTTTATTACTCTAAGGTATTTAAGCTCCGAGGTATCGTCGTCATCATCGCCGATGATTGCCTTATTTGATATTAGTCTGTTGAAGAGTTCGTGAGATTCCACAGGCTCGCCTTCTGTAAGGAGCGCTGCATCGCCCCCGAGCAGGGTAAGAAATGCGTTTATTTTTGATTCAGCTGCCTCTCTAAGCTTTATCTGATCATTGGACTGCTTTGTCGGGAAAAAATTGAAACTATAAATCCTGTCAAATTCTGTGTCAATCCTGTTTATACGACCGACCCTCTGCATCATGCGGGTGGGGTTCCATGGGATATCATAGTTGACAACCACATTTGAGCGGTGAAGATTGACTCCTTCGGAGAGGACTTCTGTTGAAACCAGAATGCGGTAATCATCTTTTGGATGCCGGGCCTTGGCATCAAAGTTCTCAAGCACCTTGTCGCGGACTGCCTCACCTGAACCGCCTGTGAACAGAAGCGCCGAGTTTGGAACTTTTTTGTTTATATTTTCTGAAAGATATTGGGCGGTCTCTTTTGATTCCGTGAAGATAATGAGTTTATTTTGAGACAATATAGGATTTTCAGAAAGCTTGACGATAAATGTTTCCAGCTTGGGGTCTCTCTCAATCCTCTGCCACAATTCCTTTATTGTGTTGAGCGTTTCAAGGTCGTCCTTCAGGTCTTTGGCAAAGCTCTTCTTGAAATCCTTTTTTTCGTATTTCTCGGCCTTACCTTCATCAATAAGCTTTTGGATTGCCTTGTCATCTCCACTTTCCATAAACTCAAATATCTCACTGCTGTGCTTCTTGCTTACATAGACATTGCCCTTTTCAAATTCATTAATAAACATTTCATAGGATTTCAAAAATCTGCTTATCGAGTTCGTGAAGGCAAAAAAACTGCTTTCCAGTCTCTTCACAAGAAGGATCCTCATGAATTTGCCCATATTTTCCTGTGCTAATCTGGTGGGCTGGTCAGTATCTCCTTTGTAATATTCAGGCAGCAAAGGGGTATAGCGGGAATATTTAAACTTTTGCACAATAAGTTCTATCGTCTTATTGAATATTTCATCTTCAATATCATTGAGTTCATAAAATAGCGGTTCAGGGTTTTCAACTTCAGGGAATTTAAGATTCTGCCGTTTAAGATCATCAGGAAAATATTTTAATATCTCTGTCCTCGTACGGCGCACCATCAGGTATTTGAGCACCTTATCGCGGATTTCGCGGGCATTTTCTTTTACAACCCTGATGTATTCAGGATAATCCCGCTGGCGGTCAAGGTTTTTGAGTTTTTTGTCCAAACGGTTGAAAAAGGCCTCAAGGTCAGGCAGATTTGGGATTGTGCTCTTTTTGGATTTCTGAAAAAGCTTTATCTGGCTCAAAATGTCTTTTGGAGAGTTATTATAAGGAGTGGCCGTAACGAGTATTACCCGTTTGCCTCTGCATATCTCAGCAAGCATTTCATAGGTTATGTTCGTTTCCGTCCTGAAGCGGTGTGCCTCGTCAATGATGATATTTAAATATTCTTCCGTTCCCTTGTCCAATATATCTTGAAGCTTGCCGATGGATTCGAAGTCAGCCGGGATCCTGAAATCAGAAAAGGCGTTGGGCCATGAGCCGGGATTTTCCTTGTCAAGAAGAACAGGGGGAGCGATAACGAGAGTCCTGCCGTCTATCTGTCCGGCAAGAAGCGCGGCAATATAGGTTTTGCCGAGACCAACAACATCAGAGATGAATACACCCCCATATTCCTCCAGTATTTTCTTGGCATTAAGTATAGCCTGCTCCTGATACTCCAGTTTTTTGAAATCCTGCGGGAGGTATTTTGCAAAAACCTCGTCAGAGCTGCTAAGCTCATCCTTGAAATATTCGTACAGACATTTTAGATAGAGCTGATATGGCGTAATATTTTGATTAAGCCAGGTTTTGCCTTCAATGGTATCAATATATTTCTCGCTTACATCAACAGAATCTTTCCAGAGCTGCTCAAATTTGTTTTTTGCAAACTCATAGTCGGAGCGGTTCTTGAGTTCCACATTAAATTCAAGATTATCTATTAACCCGGCCTCCGTAAAATTGCTTGAGCCTGTTATGACCCTACCCGCATCCCTGTCGCTTTCAGCAAAGGTCATAATGTAAAGCTTGGCATGTATATTTTGCGAAGGGTATGCCCTGATTTCCAGTTTTTCATTGCGAATCCATTCAATAAATTTTACAACGCCGTCTTCCACCTTCCGGTTGTCTTCGGAGTCCTCCATCTCTTTTTCTACTAATCCGCAGATTTCCTGTTTTGTTTCATAATGAGAAAACTGAAGGGCTTGCTGATTTTCATGCGATGCGGTTTTTAACAAATCATAGGTCTGCCTGTTTGTGTTTATGCCGATGAGAATCCTGATCTTGTCTGTATTTTCTAAAGATTTATAAATAGCATGGAACCCGCTTGTATAAAAATAACCTACAAGGCAATCGAACAATTTTGTGTCTTTAATCAGGACTTCAAACCTCTTCTTGAGGTTTTGACTGTGTTCGTTGGTTATAAATGTCAGATCAATATTTTTCATATACCTCATGATTAAATAATTTCTTCAAGATAGTTCTTTCTTGTTAAAATTCTCTTTATGTCGATACATCGAATTCTTACCCTTCAATCAATAACCAATTTTATACTAAAGCGAAGTTTTTTACATCCCCTATTTGATGATTGTCACAGTAGATTGAAGACAGCAGAGAAACTGGATTCAGGCGAAATAATTATCGCTTGTGCTTCATAAAATAATAAGATACGCCGATAGAAGCGTTTAGTACAGAAGAATTTGAGAAATGCATTAACATGCTGCGAATTATCCTGGTTATGGGGATGCCTGTCCTTGTGCCTTAAAAGACTGCACAAAATTATCAACAAGCAGGGGATTGAATTCCTTTCCTGCCCGTTCAATAAGCAGGCCAATGATCGAAGCATGACTAATTGGTTTGCGGTGCTTTAGTTCAGAACTCAGCGCACAATAAAAATCAGCAATAGCAACGATCTGACTGGCAATGTGCTGTTTTTTTGCTCTTTTTTTTGTTTCAGGATAACCGGTCCCGTCATATTTCATGTGGTGTTCATATGCAACAGTAATAGCTACATCCGGGACTTTACTCAGCGATGAAAGAAGCAAAGCGCCATAAAGAGGATGTTTTTTCATAACTGCCCATTCATCTTCGCTAAGAGAATCCTGCTTATGCAGAATATTATTAGGCATCATCAGTTTCCCTGCATCGTGAAGAAGGGCGGCCGATCCAATGTCATAAAGAAGTGCGGTTCCAAGACCAAGATGTTCTACCTGAAATATCGTGAGCAGTGCCGCGTTTGCTGAATGAACATAGAGTTCGTTGCCGTCTGACCTTACCGAAACAAGCATATTCTGGATGAGTTCTCCTTTTCGTATATTCGCCAGCAAACTTCCCACAATCGCATCTACAGCCTTCATATTTATGCTCTTGAAAGTCGTTATGTCCTGATATATCCGTTTGACATGCATAAGATTACCCTCATGGGTCTGCACCTCTGTGAACATATTTATTGAAGGCTCGTCATTTTTTCCTTTTATCAGGATGTTGGCATAGAAATTAAAGGAACTGCCTGAAAATGCGACGTCAGCAAAAAAACCTTTGAGTTCGTCAGCCTGTACACCGTTACTGACACTGACCTTTACGACTTTCTTTCGTCTTAACCTCAGGAAAAATTTCTTTGCATCAGTCAGCTCAAGAGCAACGACTATGCCATTGAAGCGCATTTTTCCGTCATCGCTAATAGTTATGACCAGGGGATTTTCAGCCAGCATATCTTTGAGAATTGTCATTGCCTGGTCGGTATATACAGAAAGGGTCTTATGATCACCCGGATGCAGTCGACAGCATGAAATCGCAGAAACAAAAGTTGAAACAAGTTTTTCTTCAGGCTTGCTCATGCAATACCCTCGCCGTCTGAGAGGTTGTATCTTTTCATAAGTTTCCTGGAGATGTTAATTATCTCTGTATTGTCTGATCTTGTGCCATATTTAAGAATTGGTCCTATAACTGTTGAAGGATAGTAGTGGAGTGTCTTGAATATCTCCACCTTCAGCTTCTCCAGATCATTCTTGTGAACTATGCTGGCAGACCTGCATATGCTCAGAAGCTGATCGACCGCACTGCCGTCCCCGATCCTGCCTAACATCCTGATAATTCTCTTTTTGAATACAAATCTCTTGCCGAGCATATCTTTTTCCTTAAGCAGTCTTATCATTTGAGGCACTGCATTTTTCATCCTGTAAGCACCGGCCAGAAGTACTGCGCCTTTCTGAAGCTGAAATACCGGGCTCTTCAGAAATTTTCTTATATAAAAATCTGCCTCATTTTCATGAAAACTCAGGAGCGTACGCAAAGCTTCAAGACGTACCAGCGACACCTTATGCCCCAGAAAAACCTTTATCTCCGGCAAATAGTCCCTGCCCTGACATTCTCTCAATAAATAAAGCATATTTCTTAATACATACCAGCGGTTGTCGCGGAGCCGGGTCACAATATAGGGCAGTGAGTCGTCCTTAATAGATGTAAGCAGTGTTATCATGAACCTTCTTTTGCTCATATCGGTCTCTTCATTAAGAGCTTCCAGCAGATAAGGCACAAGAAAAGACCTCATAGCTATCACAAGCCTTCCTGCGGCCTCTCTTTTTTTCCTTCCGTATTGTTTTAATGCCTCTGTAGCCTTTCCATTAAATTGATCAGTAGAAAAAATGCTTCTGATCATGCCAGCGGCATAAATGCTGTTGTTACCTTGCAAAGACTGTGTCTTCAGAGCATTGTATATTTCAAGGACCTTCTCAAAGTCGCCTTTTTCCATAAAAATACCTGCCAAAGAAGTCAATTTTCCGAGAACTTTCTGAAACAACTCGTTCTCCAGTGTATTAAGTGCAACCAGATCCAAAATAGTCTCAAAAGACGCACCCAAAATAATATCTTCAGAACATTCTTCAATGATAGTAGCGGCAAACCCTGTTCTGTTCTCCCCTGTATCTATCTTTACAGACAGTTTGTCCTGTGAAAAATCTTCCTGAAAATGGATCAAATTGCTCTCGTTAAAAATACCCGCGCTACCCCCATCTATTTCAATGTCGTGTAATACAGCTCCACCTTGTACGATGAAGTCAAAAACAAAATCTGAATTTTCCAATGTTCTTTGGATCACTTTTGGCAACTGCACAGGGATATCAGTTTCTTCAATCTCAGTTTCGGATAATTCGTTTATATTGGTCTCCCCGCCTTTCAGTCCATCGGAAAAATCAGCAAAGGCCTGAGCTTCATTCTGCCCGCCTTCTTTATGATCCATTGTGTCTGATTCGAAACCTCCGACAAGCTGATTGATCTTTTCTTCATTAGAAGTCCCAATCTGTGAAAGGTCAGCCAAAGGAGTTTCACCCTGTCCATCTCCTATATGATAGAAGGTACTTACAATGAAATCACCGGGCGCCTGGCTGGTCTTATCTTCTTTGGAAACTCCCATTGGTAGGTCAGCAATGATCGTCTCTTTCTCCGGATCAGCATCGATGTTGTTTGTCTTGCTGACGTATTCACTAAAAACGTGATTGATATTTTCTTCCCGCGAAGCCATCATCGAAAGGTCATCAGCCTGGTTACCATTAAAATGAATTCTGATATTTGTAATTTTCTCCTCTGCCAAAGCTTTTGTAAACTCCTCGTTCGAGAACAATTTAGATGAAATCAACTTATGAAAGTTGGTGAGTTCCCTCCGGGTAAGCCCATCAATAAAGGACAAAGCCTTTATTTGCCTGCTATTGAGCCATGATGCATAATTCTGCAGGACCAGCAGTTCGTCTTTCAGTGCTTTACTGTCGACCATTACTTTACCGTCAGAAGCCTCGACGTGTATAAGTGGATTCTTGCGAAAGGCTTTCCCCAAGGCATAATGTGCATTTCTCAGAAGGTCACTTATCAGGGGATTTGTATGGGAGTACATCTGTGAGTTGATATGTGCAGAATATAAATTCATAACTGCATCTAAAATGTATTTCAGATCGCGGGGATCTTCAGTTACATCAGCTGTTTTTTGCATTTTTATTTTTAATCCATGTTTTTAAATTCACGGGCCCTGCTTATAAAAATATCCTTTGTATCATATGATTCAGCTCATTTCATCTCTCCCCATTCAAGTCCCCAGATGATAAACTCATTAAGCCTTTCAGCTGCTTCGCTGTCGATCTCCTTAAGATGTTGATATATCTCCGCTGCAAGGAATTTCTTGCCCATGCTCACATATACGATCCCAAGCCCTTCAAGCGCGCTGACATTATCAGGGTCGATCTCAAGCGCTTTCTTAAAGGCAGTTACTGAGTTTTTTGCCCTGTCTATATAGCTGTCCAGCAGGCTGTGTCCCATGCCAGCATGAAAATCAGGCACATCCGGCATCAGCTCCGCTGCCTTACGGTATTCCCTATATGCTTTTTCAGGCGAACCCGAATCAAGGAGTGTTGCGCCATACCATGCGTGAAGGTCCGGATCATTAGGCCATTTTTCGAGCCCCTTCTTCAGAAGTTCAGAAGCTTTTTTATAATCCTTGTTATCAAACTGAATTGATACATCTTCAAGGAGTTTGTTCCGCGGATCATCAGGATCTTCATCAGCTTGTAGATCTTCAAGGGTGTCGTCAACTCCGGGCTCCATGTTATCATCAGCAACTTCATTGTTATTGCTTGTGCTATTTGGAGAAATTATCTTATTTGCCCCTCCATCTAATTTTGTCGCAAACTTTTCAGGCAGATTGCTTTTGGCCTGCTGTTGATCTTTATCATCATAGGACTTGAGTATCTTCACGCCCTCAACATCTGTCACCTTTAGCATAAAGGCATCAGACGCAATTGCTTTTACCTTCTTTAAAACCTTTTCTGCTTCAACAGCGTTATTAAATTTGCCGAACCTGACTATATAGTATTTACTCCCCTCCTCTATTCTCAAGCCGTTCTTTTCATCTTCGGTCAGCTTCTCTGAAAGCACTTCAAAATGCTTCTCGGCAAAACTAAGCGCCTTTAGGCTGTATGTCCCTGTCTGAATCGAATAGAATCCTTCAGAGGCATCTGAAGGACTACCAGGAAGGATCAATGAGAATATGAACAGCAGAATATTGATCAGAAAAAATGCAGCTTTTTTTATATAAGTTTTAAACATAGTTCAATGACTTTGAAAAAACAGCATTGTTTTAGCAAAAACTATCAAAAATCTGTATCTTTATTCAAGAGGTGTTCCGTCAACCAGATCCTCATAGAACTTCTTTAAGTCAGGGAGTTTTTCTGCAGCCATAGCCTTCATACCGCTCCTCGGATGCTCATTCAGTATCCCTGTTATCATATAAGGTATGTGGTAGCCCCACTCCATTTCTGACTTAAGAGGTATCAACATGTCCTGTATCACCTCGAAGATCGGCCTTATATCAAACTTCGGGTTCTTAAGGAATGAAAGAAGAAGCTCAAGCGGACAATTCCCTGCTCCTCTGCCCATGCCATAGAGAGTCGCATCTATGCGGTTTATCCCGGCTATGATCGCTTCAACTGTATTGGCAAATGCCAGCTGCTGATTGTTATGAGTATGTATGCCGAGTTCTTTTCCCGGCAAGGCCTCAAAATATTTCTTTGCAAGGAAATGTATCTGCTCTGAATACATAGCGCCGAAACTGTCAACAAGATAGACTACCGGCACACTGCTTTTCGAAAGATCATCCAGCGCATCGTCAAGATCCTTTTCGAGGACCTTTGATACAGCCATCAGGTTTATGGTAGTTTCATAGCCCTTCTCCATGCAATGATGTGCAAGGCTTATACCCTTATCAACTTCCTTGACATAACATGCAACCCTTATCATATCAAGGACACTATCTTTCTTATTAGGTATATCCTCGGGTTCTATTCTTCCTATATCTGCCATGGCAGATAACTTCATTTTGGTCTCAAAGCCGTCAGTTATTTTCCTGATATCATCTTCTGAACAGAACTTCCATGCGCCGTTTTCTTTTCTCGAAAAATACTTCTCAGAAGACTTGTATCCTATTTCCATATAGTCTACGCCGGAGTTGGAAAGAGCAACAAAGACTTTTTTAACAAATTCATCGGTGAATTGCCATTGGTTGATCAAACCACCGTCACGAACTGTACAATCAAGGACCTTGATCTGGGGACGATACATAATTTTGCAAACCTCCTAAGCAAATTATCCCTTGCATGCCTGAAGGCATTAAAAGGAATATGTGAAATTATACACAATTAAAGCCATGCCTGTGAAGCTTACCTTTCATCTATTTAACATCGAATAAATCCGGGTGACCGGCATGCCGACTGGATATAGTATTTGAGCGGCTTTTTTTGTCGATAGTAGAACAGTGTATAAATCTAAAAATAAAGAGGCAAAAACCTCAGAGGCCGGTACGACCGAGAATGAGCGAAAACACTATATCCGGTCGGTAGATCTGCTACGCTTATTTTTCATTTGTCTCTGACTTTGTCCTGTCCACAAAAATCCCCGCAAGTTCTGTTATAGTCTTCCAGTTCTCAGTTTTTACAAGCTCGCGTTTGATGATGGCAGATCCGACAAGTATGCCGGCAGCCCTGGCAGCAAGATATCCTGAAATATTATCCTGTGTTGCCCCGC
>MHDW01000198.1:26697-27615 GCA_001803645.1 Nitrospirae bacterium GWC2_42_7
ACCTATTTCAACAAATGGAAAGAGCTTTATGATATCACCACCGGCAGTATAAGCCCTGTATATTTCAGTAGGAGTAGATGCGCCCGGGATCGATATGATTCCTTCTTTCTTTGTAAATCTCACAACATCCTCGTCAAAATTAGGACTAACAATATATTTCGCTCCTGCATTAAGCGCTTTTTTTGCGTCCGCAAAATTAAGGATAGTGCCTGCACCTACAGTCACCCTGATGTCGCTGGCTAACCTTCTTATTACATCATCAGCATCAGGCACAGAGAAAGTTATTTCGATAAATTTTATGCCTCCTTCTATACATGCCATAGCCGCCTTATAGGCCTGTTCAGAAGTCTCAGTCCGCACAGCTATCATTATCTGGTATCTTTCGAGTCTTTCGATGAAATACATATCTCCTCCTGCCTATATTCAATCCTTTTGTGGATAGACACTATTTAGTGTCTGTTTATAAACATCGTTTTCTCACCCTCCCCAACCCCTCCCCTCAAGGGAGGGGCTTATTTTTATGTCCCTCTCCCTGGGGGGAGAGGGCAAGGGTGAGGGGGATCATTAGTTTATAAAGAAACGCTATTAATAATCTTAACATGAATAAAAAATGTTAGAATACACAAAACGTCAGGAAATTCATTTAAGGAGAGAACTATGAGACTCGTGACCAGAGGTGACCTTGACGGTGTAGTATCCGCAGTGCTTATTTCAGAGATGGAGCAGATTGATTCTATTGAGCTTATTCACCCGCAGGATATAACTGACAAAAAGTTCAGGATCACCGGCAACGATATAATGGCCAATCTTCCTTACCACCCTGAATGTGCCATGTGGTTTGATCACCATGAACTTACTGACAGCAATGAAAAACCTCCTGCAAACTTTAAAGGCAGACATCAAATTGCTCCAAGTGTT
>MHDW01000199.1:0-147 GCA_001803645.1 Nitrospirae bacterium GWC2_42_7
TGGCAGATAGAAAGAACGGGGCTAAAGGTATTTACAAAGAACCGGCAGAAGACCTGACTTTTGAGCTTTATGTGCGTTCACTTGTCGCTCAGGTTTCAACTTTTGGCAAAGGAATGTAATGAGCACCCTAACCCAGTTAGAGAAACA
>MHDW01000199.1:179-1461 GCA_001803645.1 Nitrospirae bacterium GWC2_42_7
ACCGTTCACTGCCTTTTTTGCCTGACGGGTCTGTGCACCTTGTAGTTACCTCTCCACCTTATTGGTCATTGAAGAGATATAATGAGAATCCTGCACAGATGGGCCATATCGTTGATTATGAGAAGTTTCTTGCCGAGTTGACAAAGATATGGAAGGAGGCTTATCGCGTTCTTGTTCCGGGCGGCAGACTCGTCTGTGTAGTCGGGGATGTTTGCTTGTCCAGAAAAGAATACGGCCGGCATCTTGTCATGCCCCTGCATGCAGACATAGCCGTCATCTGCCGCAAGATCGGCTTTGACAATCTTAACCCTATCATCTGGCACAAGATTTCCAATGCAACTTTTGAAGCTAATAACGGTACGAAATTTCTGGGCAAACCTTATGAGCCTAATGCAATTGTAAAAAATGATATTGAGTTTATTCTCATGCAACGGAAGCCCGGCGGCTATCGGAAACCCACAGAAGAACAACGCAAGTTAAGCATGATTGCTAAAAATGACTTTGCCGAGTGGTTCAGGCAATTCTGGACTATTACCGGAGCATCCACCCGGCTTCATCCAGCACCCTTCCCCTATGAGCTTGCTTACCGTCTCGTAAGGATGTTTTCCTTCTGGGGTGACACCGTTCTCGACCCATTTTGCGGAACAGGAACTACGATGCTTGCAGCAATGAAAAACGAAAGAAACAGTATCGGCATCGAGATTGATGAAGAATATTGCCACATGACACTAGACCGATTGAAAGCAGAGGAGAAGGGTTTGGCTGCTGAGGTTAAGATTGAGTTTGAAAGAATGAACGGCAATGGAGGGAATCTTGCTGTTAATGAAGAACCTGCGGTTTATGGAAAAAAAGAGAAGAAGAAAACAGCAAAGAGAACCGTAGCAAAAAACAGGTAACCTGAGCAACTATTGGGAGTAGTCATATGCAAATGTATATCTGGGACAAGTATGATCCTGACGAGATAACTGACAATATTAGGTACTGGGTTGATCTATGGGAAGATTTAATTAGTCATTTTACAGAAAGACTCTATGGTCTATCTCTCGAAAATCCCAGATTACTCATAAAAGACATCATAGATGAAATTGAATTTAACGAATTCAAGAATTCAGAAAACAAAAAATATTTTCAAGCAATAAGTAATGAAATACTTAAGAGAGATCCCGCAATTCAGAATATTCTTAAAACAGAATGGACTTTGCTTCGGCGAGAATTTGGATCACAAAGGTGGATATACTTAAAGCAAGTATGCAGAGGTCTCCTGATAAAATTCGAAGACGGT
>MHDW01000199.1:1478-2885 GCA_001803645.1 Nitrospirae bacterium GWC2_42_7
CGTATTCTTAAGAACATTCTCTTAACAAACAAGCTCGAAATACAGATGATTCGGCTATTATCTCAGAATCTCATCGTAGAGTTTTTGCATAAAGAATATAGCCTAAAGACGATTAACGACTTCGCGGCAAACATTTTTGATAAATATAACATTAGAGAAGATGGTCATTTAATTACCAAATTTCCTCACATTTGCGATTGGCATGCATTTATGAAAGGCGAAGTATTTGATGAGAAGGCATTTAATCAAGCAGTTTCTGCTGAAATTGATCACGTGAGTGAGTCGGACAGAATTGACAAACTAGAGTACTATTTTTTTAAAAAGACTGAAGATAATTATTTCATCTTTGAGGTTGAAGGAATTAAAGGGGAAGTTGACTTTAATGTTGGCGATGTAAATTTTTACTCACCTAAGGGAAAAAGATACCTTAAGGGTCAGTCTGAGATCGATGATGAACTTTTTCACAACAAGACTACTGAGAAAAAATTCATAAATGTTGCCGTGAGATTTCCGATGGTAGATTCAGACGGAGCACGGCGACATGCAGAGGAAAAGATAAATAAGGCGTTAGACCTCTTACGAGTTTACTACACTCCAAAGTCTTCGTTCGAGATTATGCCGGATTATTTGATTGTTGATGATCACGGCAGAAATAGAGGCATGGCTTTAGGATGGAAGAAGAATGAGACTGGATCGCGTTGGTGGGATTCATTAGATATAGAAAAAGACATAGTGGACAGTTCCATATTCGAAAAGCGTGATTTTCTCTTTAAGCTCACTGAACAGCAGAGCGCCATGGAGCGAAAACTTGTAAGGTCTCTTCGATGGTATCGCAAGGGAGAGGAGACTGATAACTCGGAAGATAAAATATTCAGTTACTGGGTAGTTCTAGAAAATCTTTTACGGCTTAAAGAACCCCTATTATGTAAAAATGAAAGTGTTTGTCTCTTATCAAAAGAGATCGTATCCGCCCATCAAGGCATGCGCTTTATTTATGACATGGGATGGGGGCTATATTGGTATACTCGAACCTTAGTAAATCGCTCCCATGGTGACAGAAAGTGTCTTGTTTTACCTTCTGATATAATAAATAAATACAATTTAAATCCTCAAGGACCCACCACTATTTATTTGGAACCATTCATAAACAACCTAGAGGAGATAGGCAAATCTGTTGATCGAACTATTATCAAAGAAAAGTTTGAAGATACCATGAGGTTTTATACTGACTCTACTTTCGCAAGAAAGCTGATCGAAAATTACCTAAAAGAAATTAAAGATGATATTCTTCTAATCTATCGTTATAGGAACAAAATAGTTCATAATGCTCATTATGATAATACGATCCTACCATATTATGTTGAAAAAATTAGAAGATACGCAGGTGATTTATTGCGAACAGTGATT
>MHDW01000199.1:2914-13689 GCA_001803645.1 Nitrospirae bacterium GWC2_42_7
TATTGAAGAAATTGTTCTTGAAAAATACTGGAAGATGAACAATACCTTAGAAAAACTGTCAAAAGGGGTTCACGTAAACTTTTTCGAAATAGGTAAGCCGTGAAATCCTTTTAGACACGAACGCAGACTTCTGGAATGTTGATAAACCAGTCCACTTGAAGAGATATATATCTATTTTTTGAAGATAAATTACATTTTATGTTATTTTTAACAATGTCCGGAAGCGTGATCTCCGTAAATATCAGCGATAAAAAAGGCGTCAGAAAAAAGCCTGTTGAAGAAATAATCCTTCTAACTGATTTCGGGATCGAAGGCGATGCCCATGCTTCCTCCGAATGGCACAGACAGGTGAGCCTGCTCGCAATGGAAAGCATCAGTAAAATGCAGTATAAGGGTTTTGATGTGGTACCTGGGGACTTTGCTGAAAATATTACTACAGAGGGAATAGATCTTTTAAAACTTCCTGTCGGCACAAAATTGACCATTGGAAAGGATGTTGAAGTCGAAGTAACTCAGATAGGAAAAGAGTGCCATACAAAATGTGCAATATATTATCAGGCAGGTGACTGCGTAATGCCAAAAGAGGGAATATTTGCAAAGGTGAACAAAGGTGGCATTATAAGAAAAGGCGACGAAATACAAATAGTAGTAAGTAGCAAGTAGTTAGTAGTTAGTAAAAATAAATAAACATATGAATATGAGATACAATAAGTAAACAGTAGTTAGTAGTTTAAAGTTAGAAGGAACAGATAAATAACCAAGTAAACATGATATATTTAAATAATATGATTCCGTATAAAACAGAAATTGGGAAGAAATACCTATTGTTTTTTTCCCTAACTACTAACTACTTACTACTTGCTACTGGATGATAAGCGTAGCGATCATTACATTGAGTGACAAAGGTTCTCGCGGTGAGCGGGAAGATCTCAGCGGTGAGATCATAAAAAAAATGCTGCAGAAAATAAAAGCAATCGTTGAGTTTTATGAAGTCCTGCCAGATGAAAAAAATTTGATTAAAAAAAAGCTTATAGCTTACAGTAAAAAAGTGGATCTTATTTTAACAACAGATGGCACAGGCCTCTCACCAAGAGATGTAACGACTGATGCAACCTTAGAAGTTATCGACAAGGAAGTTCCCGGTATTGCAGAGGCTATGAGAATAGAAAGTTTAAAAAAAACCAGAAGGGCCATGCTCTCCAGGGCAGTAGCTGGTATCAGGGGAGAGACATTAATAATCAACCTTCCCGGAAGTCCAAAGGCAGTAAAAGAAAACCTTAATGCGATACTGGATATAATCCCGCACGCTGTTGAAAAGATCAAGGGGAATACTGAGGACTGCGGAAGATGAGCGAACTTTTTAATTCCTTTCCATTCATAGCAGCTTTTCTGGCCGGCATCCTCTCGTTTCTTTCTCCATGTGTGCTTCCGCTTGTGCCTTCATACATATCCTTCATAACAGGACTTTCATGTGAAGAACTGAAAGAATGTAAAGACAGAAAAAAGATACAATCCCTCACGATCTCAAATTCACTTTTATTCATAGCAGGATTTTCGACTGTTTTCATAATGCTCGGAGCCTCTTCTTCTTTGATAGGAAGGCTGCTGTTTGATTATAAGGACACAATACGAATAGTCGGGGGGATTCTCGTAATATTCTTCGGGTTCTTTATTGCAGGTTTCCTGAAATTCGATTTTCTGTCAAGAGAGGTAAAAGTCCATCTCAGCGGCAAACCAGCCGGTTATCTGGGTTCTTTTCTCGTCGGCATAACTTTCTCTGCTGCATGGACACCGTGCATAGGCCCGATCCTCACAGCTATTCTCATTAAAGCAGGATCTGAAGGTTCAGTCCTGTACGGGTTTCAGCTTCTTTCATTATATTCTCTGGGCCTCGCCCTCCCCTTCCTCATCTCTTCTCTGGCTTTTAACTCATTTCTGGCATACTCTGCCAAGATACGGAAATACATGAGGGCAATAATGATCGCAAGCGGCCTGCTTCTCATAATCTTCGGCATTCTTCTTCTTTCAAATAACGTCAGGATATTGTCTTCTCTATTACCTGATCTCGGAATTAATTTCTGACCTGAATAATCTTTCCCGGCCTTGCCAACAAGTCGTTATTTGTGCTAATTTCTCATGTAAAGAAATTACAAAATAGTAAACCTTTATTGAAGCTGGGGAACCCACCCCTACACCCCTCCAAGGAGGGGAATTAGATGAAAGTCCCCTCTTGGGAGGGGAGGAAGGGGTGGGTTGTCTTTATGTGCTGTTAAGCTCCTCTGAGGGGTTACACAAAACAGTTGTTTTACCTTTATACTATTATTTTTAATCAGTGGCGGAGGAATACGTTTTGGAAGAAAGATACAACCCCAAAGAAGTTGAACCAAAATGGCAGAAACACTGGGAAGATAAAAACCTTTATAAAGCCATTGCAGATGATCCACGGAAGAAATTTTATTGTCTTGAGATGTTTCCCTACCCTTCTGGCAGGATCCATATGGGACATGTCCGCAATTACGCAATAGGAGATGTTATAGCAAGATATAAGAGGATGCAGGGCTATAACGTCCTTCACCCCATGGGTTGGGATTCATTTGGTATGCCTGCTGAAAACGCAGCAATAAAGCATGGCGTACACCCTTCAAAGTGGACCCATGAAAATATCAGCTATATGAAGAAACAGCTCAGGCAACTTGGGCTCAGCTATGACTGGGACAGAGAAGTAACCACCTGCAGCCCTGAATATTACAAATGGAACCAGTGGTTTTTTATAAAGATGCTCGAAAAAGACCTTGCCTACAGAAAAACATCCTTTGTGAACTGGTGCCCTTCATGCACAACAGTCCTTGCAAATGAGCAGGTTATAGACACAAAATGCTGGCGTTGCGACAGTATAGTCATACAAAAGGAGCTTGAGCAATGGTTCCTGAAGATCACACATTACGCAGAGGAACTTCTCAGTGCCTGCGATGAATTGAAAGGCTGGCCTGAAAAAGTAGTCCTTATGCAGAAAAACTGGATAGGGAAAAGCATCGGGGTTGAAGTTGATTTCAGGATCGATGGAATGAACAAAAGCATAAAGATATTCACTACACGTCAGGACACTCTTTTTGGAGCCACCTTCTTATGCCTTTCACCCAACCATCCTTTGTCAGCAAAACTGATAACTGATAAAACAGAGCTCGAAAAGATCACAACTAAATACAGCCAAACAGATGAGAAGCTAGGACTCTTCACAGGACATTACTGCATCAATCCCATGAACAATGAAAAGGTCCCCATTTACATTGCGAACTTTGTGCTTATGGAATACGGCACCGGAGCTATCATGTCCGTCCCTGCACATGACCAACGTGACTTTGATTTCGCAAAGAAATATGAATTACCTATAAAAGTCGTGATCGCTCCCGAAGATAAAAACCACGAACTAAGAGCTAAGAGCTATGAGCTAAAAGAGGCTTACGAGGATGAAGGCGTCCTTATTAACTCAGGACAGTTCGATGGAATAATAAGTGATATAGCAAGAGAAAAGATCGCTGCATACATTGAAGAAAAAGGGCTTGGGAAAAAGGTTGTCAACTATAAACTTCGCGACTGGGGAATATCCCGGCAGAGATACTGGGGCACACCCATACCTGTTATATACTGCGACAAATGCGGGGCTGTCCCTGTTCCTGAAAAAGACCTTCCTGTGATCCTGCCTGAGGATGTCAAATTCACAGGCATTGGCGGTTCACCGCTTCTCGAGGCTGAATCCTTTATAAATACAACATGCCCTAAATGCGCCGGGAAAGCAAGACGTGAAACAGACACAATGGATACCTTTGTTGATTCTTCGTGGTATTTCATTGCATATTGCTTTCAGAAAAACAGTATTTCTTTTGACCCCTCACTCCTAACTCCTAACTCCTCACTTAAATACTGGATGCCTGTTGATCAGTATATAGGCGGAGTGGAACATGCTGTGCTTCATCTGCTCTACTCAAGATTTTTCACAAGGGTGATCCGTGACCTCGGGATCATTAAAGAAAGCGAGCCGTTCACAAATCTCCTGACTCAAGGCATGGTCATCAAAGACGGCGCCAAGATGTCAAAGTCAAAAGGCAATGTAGTAGACCCTGATTACCTCATAGAAAAATACGGCTCAGATACCTCAAGGCTTTTTTCCCTTTTTGCCGCACCTCCTGAAAAAGACCTTGACTGGTCAGATAAGGGAGTTGAAGGAGCATACAGGTTTCTAAACAGGATATGGCACATTATCCATAAAAACCAGACTTCCCTGAGAGATTCTAAGGCAATATCTCCCAATATAACAGACCTTGCAGATATCTCTGAATCAGGCCGCCGGCTTTTAAGAAAAACCCATCAGACAATAAAAAAAGTGACATCTGATATAGAACGCGAATATCATTTCAATACTGCGATAGCAGCTCTTATGGAGCTATTAAATGAGCTAGGCGGGTTTGAAGCCGGTGATAAGAATGACTGGTCAGTGTTCAGATTTGCAGTAGAGAATATGCTTCTTCTGCTTTTCCCGTTCACTCCTCATATCGCTGAAGAACTCTGGAATGCTCTTGGGAACCCTTCCGGCATATCAGGGCATCACTGGCCTGAATGGAACGAAGAGATTGCAAATGAAGAAGAAATAGAACTTGTTATACAGATAAATGGTAAAATAAAAAGCAAGCTGATGATAATAAGAGGCCTTTCAGATGAAGAGATCAAGAAACTTGTGTTTCAGGATCAAAAAACAAAAGAAGCCATAGGTCAAAAATCGATCAGAAAGACCATCATTGTAAAAGGGAAACTTATAAATATTGTGATCGGAGAATAATTCATGAAAAAATCGACAACAAAGAGACTGTGCTGTTTTTCACTGACAATTTTTATTTCTCTCATTTTTTTGAACAGCTGCGGCTACTCAATCCACAGATATTCTGAACTGCCGTTCAAGGAAATAAAGATCGGGTTGATCGAAAACAAGACACTCGAGCCAAAGCTCCAGGACAAACTCCATAAGGCATTGACCGAGGAGTTCCTTAAACACGGTATCATGATCGAGCCTGATGCAGATCTTAAGCTGTCCGGCATAATACACAAATTCAGCCTGGATGGCCTGTCTGAAAAGAATGGGGTTGTCATCGAATATAAGGCAATCATTAATGTTGATTTCATGCTCACTGACGAGAAAGATGAAACAAGGTTTATAAAAAATATAAGCTCACCATTCATTGTTTCCATGACCGGCTCCAACGACTTCGGCAGCCTTATTGCCAACAAAGACCTTGCAGAGACTAAGGCAATGAAAGATGTTGCTATGGAGATAGTCGGAGCATTGATCTATAAATGAGTTACAGCAGTTTTCTCGGAGAAGTAAAAAAGGGGCTGCCTTCAAACAACTATATCATTATATCTTCAGACCCCTTTCTCCATTCCGAGGCTGTCTCAGCAATAAAAGGCCTTATACCTCCGGAAGAAAGAGATTTTAATCTTCATATATTTGACCTTTTATCAACAGTCGAAACAAGTACCCCATTCGAAAATATTATTGATACATTAAATACCATGCCTTTTTTTACAGGAAAAAAATTTGTGGTAATTGCTAATTTTCAGAAAATACTAAAAAAAGACCTGCTTATACTTGAGCAATATTTAACAAGACCTTCTGAAAGTTCTGTAATGGTACTCATGAATAACGGAGCTGCAAAAAAAGATGTAAAAGACAGGCTCAAAGGTCTTAAGCAGATAATCCTCGATATAAAGTCAAATGAGATATTCTCATGGCTGAAAGAGAAAGCAAGGGCTCTAAAATATGAACTGCCTGACAGTGCAGCAGAGTATCTTGTCGGCACCATAGGCCCTGATCTGGGTATGTTGTCATCAGAGATCGACAAACTCTCTTTGCTTGGAAAACCAAAGATTGAGAAAAAAGACATTATAGAAATAATTGAAGGCAAGAGGACATTCAGCGCCTTTGACCTTGTGAATGCAATAAAAGAAAAAAACATAGAGAAAGTCTTCAGGATATACAAGGTTCTGAAAGAGACCGAAGAGCCCTACAGTCTGTTAGGGGTGCTTAATTGGCAGTATTCTCAGTTCATGTCCGGAAAAAATTCCTCTCAGGATAAAAAACACTTTCATAAAATATTCAGCGACCTCAACAAGGCTGATATAAATATAAAAAGCTCAGGTAGTTCATATCCTATGGAGCTTCTTCTTGTTAACCTTATGAAATGAACTACACTTCCACAGAGACGGTGGAGCATGATAAATGATGCGTTTTAAAGAGCTTTTGCGAGGGATATAATGGATTTTTTATACATGCTGTTTCCTGTATCAGGAGTAAAAACATATATATTCATTCCGCCTCTTGTAGCTCTTGTTGTCTCTTTTTTTACTTCTATGGGAGGGGTTTCCGGTGCATTCCTTCTGCTTCCATTCCAGATGAGCTTTTTGAATTTCACAAGCCCATCTGTAAGTTCAACTAACTTTCTTTATAATATCGTTGCCATACCAAGCGGCGTATATCGTTTTATTAAAGAAGGCCGAATGGCATGGCCTCTCACCATGGTGGTAATAATCGGCACCCTGCCAGGTGTTTTCATCGGCTACTATCTGCGTATTCTGTATCTTCCTGATCCGAGGGCTTTCAAACTCTTTGTCGGCTGCGTGCTCCTTTATATTGGAATTCGCCTTCTTTACGAGGTCACTGGAAAAGCTGCAGCAGGAAAATCAAAAATGAAGGAACTTGAGGATAAATTCAAAAAAAGAGTTGAGGAATTAAAAAAAGACCGGCAATCGAGGATTGCAGCAGGACTTCCGCCTGAAGCTATAGTTAAAACAAAATCGTTCTCTCTGAAAAAAGTTGAGTATACATTCTGGGGAGAAACATTCTCTTACAGCACACCCGGCATGCTTATGCTCGCATTCATCGTCGGAATAATAGGTGGAACATATGGGATCGGCGGCGGCGCCATCATTGCGCCATTCTGTGTAACTGTATTTCATCTTCCTGTCTATACAGTAGCAGGCGCTGCCCTGATGGGCACTTTTCTTACTTCTATCGCAGGTGTATTCTTTTACAGTGTTATCCCTGCAAATAATGGTGCAATAAATTCGCCTGACTGGCTTCTTGGCTTCCTCTTCGGAATTGGAGGTTTCATAGGAATGTATTTCGGAGCAAGATTCCAGAAGTTTGTACCACAGAAGGCCATTAAATTAATGCTCGGCGCTCTGATAATTTATGTTTCCCTGCGTTATATAATTCAGTTCTTTACCTAGACACATCATTTTACGCACTCTTCACTGAAGTTATTCATTCTTAAAAGTGATATTCTACTGGTTAAAGCAGCCCACCCCCTGCCCCTCCCGAGAGGGGACTTTAATCAACACCACTCAAAAAAGTCCCCTCCTTGGAGGGGTGCAGGGGTGGGTTCCCCTCCTCGCTGAAAGGTTTTCTCTAAATATCTTTTCACACATCTCCTGATCTTCTTTTGTGATACAATTACATAATGAGATATAAAGACCTTGCTTTCAAATTTAAATTATTCCTTGTGCTTATGGTCCTGATACTTGTCTATTCTATAAGCTCATTCTTTTTTATTAATTTTTATCTTAAGAATGTCCTTCAGACACATTCTGCGAATACAGGACATTTTCTTGCATCTTCGATCTCTTTACATATAACCGGTAATTTTCAGCTCGAAAATATCAAGGGCATTGAATATTTTTTGAAGAACATATTAGAAAACAATCCCGATTTATCTTATATTTATATAGAAAAAGATAACAGAATAATAGTTTCTGCCTTTAATAAAGACTTAGATTCAGAACTTCAGAACAATTCGCTGAGAACCGTTCATTCTAAATATGTCTCTGTTAAAACAGCAAAAGGAGATTTTCTTGAGTTTTCTGAACCAATTTACGGTAGAACTGCCGTTAATCTGAACCTCGGCATCTCTGACAAATTATCCAATGATATAATACACCGCACTTTGAGGCTTCTGCTTTACTCTGTACTTGCCGCAGTTGCTGCAGCACTTATATTTTCTATCGTTATCTCAAAAAAACTTATGAAGCCTCTGTCTGTACTCACAACATCTGCTATCGAGATAGCTGATAATAATTATTCAAAGGCTGTAGAGATACAAAGTAAAGACGAAGTAGGACAGCTTGCTGACAGCTTTAACAAGATGTCAGCTGCTGTTAATATCAGGGAAAAAGAGCTCCGTGAAATAAATGAAGAACTCGAAACAGTAAATGTAAGGCTGCACGAGTACATTAATGAACTTAACAGGACAAAGGACGAACTCGTAAGGTCAAAACAGGATGCAGCTGTTGTAGAAACATCAAGGGCAGTTTTACACCATATGCGGCAGCCTCTTACATATCTTATAATTGCGATAGATATGCTGCTTTCAGAGATCAAAGGAAAAGGTCTTTCAGACGCAGATTTTATACATAAAAACCTCAGCGCAGTGGAAGAAGCCGGCAGCAAACTTACAGAATTACTCAAGAAATTTGAAAAGTTGAAAGCATATAAATCCATAGAGTACGCCGATGAAATAAAGATCATTGATATAGATAACTGATTATATCCAGGACAAAAGGAGCAAAACAATATGCTGGCAGGTATTATTTCAGACTCTCATGACAACATGACATCACTCAAAAAGGCTGTTGCCTTATTCAATGAAAGAAAGGTCCAGCATGTAATACATGCCGGAGATTTTACATCGCCCTTTACTTTCCGCATACTAGAAGAACTAAAATGCAGTTTTACGGGAATATTCGGCAATAATGACGGGGACAAGCTTCTCCTGCAGAAGATGTCAAAAGGAAAGATATTCAATCAACCCCATATTTTTGAACTTTCAGGCAGAAAAATAGTTCTGCTCCACGAACATTTTATTGTAGACTCCCTGGCTGACAGCAGGCACTATGATATTGTAATATACGGCCATACCCACAAACCTGAAATACGAAAAAACAAGAATACCCTGATAATAAATCCAGGCGAATCAGGAGGATGGCTTTATGGAAAATCAACTGTGGCACTTCTTGACCTGTCTATTATGAAAGGGGAGATAGTTGATCTCGATTCCTGATCTCTCCCATAAACATCAGAACTTTGACAAAGCAGAAAGCATTTCTTCAGACTAAACGGTTCCTTCTAGCATTAAAAACATCCGATTTTCCCGAGATTCAATCCTCTGTTTTTTCTCTTATTTCTACAATCCTGTCCCCGGGAATAGTAATCCATCCCGCTTCCGCTTCCAAAAAGACCTCGTTCTCATTTATTTCAACTAATCTCCCGGTATAGACCGTTTCTGCTGTTATGACTTCAACCTGTTTTCCTATTAAATCGATCATTTAGCCCCCTGTTTCTCTGCTGTATTCGTTAAATTATTCACTAATTCCGCACCGATCAATAAAATACTGCATGAATAAAAAACCCAGAGCAGAAAAACAATAAAGGCAGAAAGCGACCCATATATTTTACCGAACTGGGCAACAGAAACAACGTACCATGTAAAAACATTTTTTGCCACCTCGAACATCAAGGCAGTAAAAAAAGCTCCCTTAAACGAATTTATCAGCCTGACTTTTGTCTTTGGGATGAGGAAATACAGCATGGTCAGGATAAACAGGACCAGTATAAAAGGCAGAACAAATCTGATTATAAAAGCAGTTATTACACCGATCTTCATATCAGGCATCACATAGCTGAAAGTTTTCAGCAAAGATATAAAGGTAGTAGCAGTAAAAGATGTTAAAAGCAGCAGCATAATAATGGTCACGGTCAGGAAAGATATAAACAGCGACCATATAAAATTACGCTTCTTTTTTATCTTAAAAACAACATTCAGCGCATTCTGAAATGAAGAAAACAGGGGATAGGAAAGGAGACCATAAAGAATTATGCTGTATTTTCCAATATTTTCATATGATATCGGCATCGACATATCATTCGTTATTTTATTGGTAACATTTGGAAGCAAGTTTACCATTTCAGCTAAGACAAAACTGTAAAACTCAGGATAGTGGCCTAGAAAATACCCAAAAAGCGTTACAAGGAAAATAGAAAAAGGGACAATAGCCATCATAGTAAAATAAGACATTGACCCGGCAAGCATCAGCCCGTCGTCTTTGAAAAAATCAGCAAGGCTTTTCCAGATAATTCCGGCTATGTTCAAGTTCCTTTTTCTTTCCTCCTCGCTTTAATAAATATTTTCAGAGGCGTTCCTTCGAACACGAAATACTCCCTCAACCCCCTTTCTATAAATCTCAGCAGGGCGTCTTTTACACCTTCAGGATAATTCGCAAACACTACAAATGAAGGGGGTTCTGTCTTAACCTGCGTCATGTAATATAATTTTACCGCCCTGCCCTTATACATGGGCAAGGATATAGTTGAGATCACATACCTGAAGAATTTATTCAATTCACCTGTCGACACCCTCTTTCTTCTTTCACTGATTATTCTGTCTATCACAGGGAAGACTTTGGTAATTCTTTTCTTGGATAGTCCGGATATTGTCAATGCAGGAGCGTATCGTCCAAACCACATTTTGCGGTTAAGCTTGTCCATTATATCCTTATATACCTTTTCAGGGTCTTCGATAAGGTCCCATTTGTTTAGCAAAAAAATTGCTCCCTTCCCATAATCCTTAACAATCCCTGCTATCTTCTGGTCCTGTTCCGTCACCCCGTCTTCTGCATTCAGTATGATCAGCGCCAGATCGCATCTCTCTATGCTCCTCACAGCCCTTACC
>MHDW01000200.1 GCA_001803645.1 Nitrospirae bacterium GWC2_42_7
TGGGATTCAGCGCAGCGTGCACCGGCTGCTTCTGCGACTTTCTTGACAATAGCCACTTCAGCATCTGTATCAGTATAGAAACGGTTAACGCAGACAACGGGATTTATGCCGGATTTTCTGATGACGTTTATCATGTGAACCATATTTACACAGCCTTTTTCAACAAGCGCCAGATTCTCTTTTGTATACTCTTCCGGCAGAGCCTTGCCAGCCACAACTTTGGGACCACCTCCGTGCATTTTCAGGGCGCGAATGGTAGTGGTGAGAACAGATACGTGAGGTTTCAGTCCGCTGAAACGGCTTTTTACGTTCCAGAATTTTTCGAAACCAATGTCAGCAGCAAAGCCGGACTCAGTTACATGGTAGTCGAACAATTTCAGGCCGATACGGTCTGCAATAATAGAGGACTGTCCTACTGCTATGTTGGCAAAGGGCCCTGCATGGACAAAGCAGGGGTTGTATTCAGCAGTACACATTAAGGTTGGATTAATTGTATTGCGCATGAAGGCAGCCATTGCATTGCCGACTTCGAGATCACCTGTAGTGACCGGTTTGCCGCTCTTGTCAAAAGCAACTGTGATGTTGTTAAGGCGCTGTTTCAGGTCAGCGAGGTCTTTGGCTATGGACAGGATTGCCATGCACTCGGACCCAACAGCAATACCAAACTTAGACTGCATCATGAAACCGTCTGATCGTCCGCCGATGCCGATTATAATATTGCGGAGACTCTGGGCGCAGAAATCAATGATCCATCCCATCTCAACGCGGGTGGGATCAATATCGAGCCGCCTCATTTTGGTGAGACGATTCAACTGCTCATCATTATAGTTTCGTTCATGCTGCATACGGGAGGTCATCGCCACCATGGCAAGGTTATGAGCATTCATGATGTCGTTGATATCGCCGGTAAGACCCAGTGAGAACTCGGTCATTGGGATCAACAGGGAATTTCCTCCACCTGCTGCAGTGCCCTTTACATTCATAGTTGGGCCGCCTGATGGCTGACGCAAAGCTCCGCCTACATTTACACCGCGTTTACCCAGTCCTTCCATCAGACCGCACGAGGTTGTGCTTTTACCTTCTCCCAAAGGGGTGGGGGTGATGGCAGTTACTTCAATGTATTTCCCATCAGGCCTGTCCTTAAGGCGATTTATGACTTTTAGGAAGTCAATCTTGGATAGACGGCCCATAGGCAGCATCTCATCCTTTTGCAGCCCTAACCGATCTCTCCAGTCTTCCGGTGTGGGCATGTTTTTTTCTGCTTCTTCAGAAATCTGCCAGTCAGCTAATTTAGTTGCATCATACGGCATGGTAATTCCTCCTTGAATAGTTTATGGGGTTTATTGAGTTCGTCGAGTTCTTTGAGTTTTCAGAAGATATTAATGAACACAATAAACACAATAAACTCAATAAACACAATGAACACAATGAACTTTCAGTAACTTATTAATGCGTTTAAGAATTTTTCGTTCATGCGCCTGAGATTTTTGCACATGACGAGCGCAAGCTTCCGCATTATCTTAAAAGCGATTATTGATTCCTCTTTTTCGAGTTTTTCAAAGCCCTCCTTGCCTATGAGCATAATCTCTGTATTTTCCACAGCAACAGCATAAGCTTCGTGGCGCCTTTTTTCGAGTATCGAAAGCTCGCCGAAAAAATGCCCTTTTTCGAACACCGCAAGTGTCTGTTTCCAGCCGTCTGATGTTACCTTGCCGATCTCTACCTTTCCCAAAAGTACAAGATAAAGACCTTTTGTGTCTTCTTTTTCTTTGAAAATATAATCACCTTTCTTGAATTTCAGTTTCTGTATGACCTTTGATATTCGGGTCAATTCAGCATTGCTAAGGTCCTCGAGTAATGCCTGTTGTTTCAATATCTTTATCATAGGAGTCTCCTTATCTGTTTTTTCCTTTTTCTATTTTTACAGCACAGACCTTTAACTCAGGTATCTTGCATATTGGATCGAGTTCAGTGTTAGTTAATATATTAGCAGCAGCTTCTTTATAATGGAAAGGTATAAAAACAACCCCGGATGAAGGCTTGTCGGATAAAAGCGCCTTTATATTTATAACTCCCCTTCTTGAAGATACTTTTAAAATCTCATTATTTGCAATGCCAAGCTTTTTTGCATCTTCAGGATTTATTTCAATATAAGCGGATGGGGCGACCTGATTGAGTTCCGGGACTTTTCTTGTCATTGTCCCGGTGTGATACTGGAAGAGCTGTCTTCCTGTAGTCAGGATAAAAGGATATTCTTTATCAGGAAGTTCTTTTGAAGGACTATGATGAACAGGGATAAAGGAAGCCTTGCCGCGAGGAAATCCTCCTTTAAAGAGATAGGGTGTGCCAGGGTGATCACGGGTAGGACATGGCCACTGAAGACCGCCTGTTTCGAGCCTGCTGTAGGTTATACCGGCTACCGCAGGCCAGACACTGCCTGTTTCATGAAGAATTTCTTCGGCTGAATTGTAATTCATTTCGTATCCCATTCGCCTCGAAAGCTCTATTATTATTGATGAATCTTCTTTTGCATTTCCCGGTGGAATAACTGCTTTTTTTACCCTCTGAAGCCTTCTCTCTGTGTTTGTGAAAATACCGTCTTTTTCTGCAAAGCATGCAGCAGGCAGTACAACATCTGCCAGCTCAGCAGTTTCGGTCATAAATATGTCCTGAACAACCAGAAGATCAAGTTTCTTTAATGCCTTAACTGTATGGTTTATATCGGGATCGCTGATAGCAGGATTTTCACCAATAATATACATTGCTTTTAGGATAGATCTATCTGCAGCAAGTATCATCTCTGTTGCAGTAAGTCCGGGCTTATCAGAGAGTTTTGCGCTCCATGCTGCTTCAAATTTTTCTTTTATGTTAATACTGTCAACTCTCTGATATCCGGGGTACTGGTTCGGTATACAACCCATATCTGTGGCCCCCTGCACGTTGTTTTGGCCTCTTAAAGGATTTACTCCTACGCTTTCCCTTCCAAGATTTCCTGTCATTAAGGCCAGGTTTGCTATAGCAAATACATTATTTGTGCCATGGGCATGTTGTGTTATTCCCATAGTGTAGTAGATAGCAGGTCTTTCTGCTTTCCCGTAGAGACGGGCAGCTTTAATTATGCTGTTTTTTGGAACTCCTGTGATCTTTTCAGCCTTTTCAGGCGTGTAATCTTTTAAGCTTTTTTTGAAGTTATCGAATTCTTCAGTCCATTCATTGATAAATTTCTTGTTTATTAGATGCTCCTTTAAAATAACATGCATTATAGAATTGAGGAGCTCAATGTCTGTTCCTGGTTTGTGCTGCAGCCATAATTCCGAGAACCTGACAAGATCAATCTTCCTTGGGTCTGCAATGATGATCTTTGCGCCTTTTCTTACAGCTTTCTTCATACGTAATCCGATAATCGGATGAGTTTCAGTTGTATTCGAACCGATGACAAAAATAAGATCGTTGTTCTCTATCTCAGGGATAGAATTGGTCATTGCACCTGAACCGAATACTGTGGCCAGACCGGCCACGGTTGAGCTGTGTCAATATCTGGCGCAATGGTCAACGTTGTTCGTACCGATTGCAGCCCTTATGAATTTCTGGAAAATATAGTTTTCTTCATTGGTACATCTTGCAGAAGACAGGCCGCCTATTGAATCAGGCCCGTGTTTTGATCTGATCTTTTTAAGTTTTGATGCGATAAGATCAAGTGCCTCATCCCATGTAGCCTCTCTGAATTTGCCGTTTTCCTTAATAAGTGGGGTCTTCAGCCTTTCCGGGCTGTCAATAAAACTATATCCAAAACGTCCCTTTGGGCAGAGCCAGCCTTCATTAATTGTGTTCTCTTTTGAGGATACGCGGATGACCTTATTCTGCCTTACATGAAGTGTAAGACTGCAGCCACAGCCGCAATAAGGGCAGATTGTGTCAACTTCCCTGACATCTTTCTGGCGTCCTTTATAGCTCCACATCTTTCCTGTGAGCGCACCCGTAGGACATACGGAAACACACTGGCCGCAGAATTCGCAGTTAAGATCTTTTTCAAAAGGAGGGCAGACCTTTGCATTGAAGCCTCTGTATGAGAAATCAATAGCGCCCACTCCCTGTATTTCATCGCATATGCTTACGCATTTACCGCAAAGTATGCATTTTTCCATGTCCCTTTCGATAAATGGATTGTTGTCCTTTTTGTCATAAGTTCTTCTTTCTCCTGCAAAACGGTTTTCCCGTATACCATAAAAATAAGCAAGTTCCTGAAGTGTGCAGTCGCCAGCTTTCTCGCATATCATGCAGTCATTAGGATGGTCTGAAAGTATAAGCTCGATTATTGTTTTGCGGATCTCTTCTATTCGTGGAGTTGAGGTCTTCACTTCCATTCCGTCAGCAACAGGGGTGGCACAGGATATGACCGGTCTTTTTCCTCCTTTTACCTCTACTATGCATAGTCTGCAGCCGCCGAAGACAGAAAGTTTTGGGTGATGACATAAGGTCGGGATATGTATGTCCAGAAGCTTTGCTGCTTCCAAAATGGTCGTACCATTTGGAACTTCAGAAGCTACGCCATTTATGGTTATCTTAAGCATATTACTGTCCATCTATTCCCTCCCAACCGACTTAAACTTGCAGACATCGAAACAACTGCCGCATCTGATGCAGGTTTCCTGGTTCAATTTATGGGGTTTTTTCTTTTCGCCTGAAATTGCATTGACAGGACAGGCTCTGATGCATGCTCCACAGCCTTTGCAGACTTTTTCAATAATGGAGTAAGTAACCAGGTCTCTGCAGACTTTTGCAGGGCATTTTTTGTGAAATATATGAGCTTCATACTCCTCTCTGAAATACTTTATAGTGCTGATAATCGGATTCGGAGCGCTTTGTCCAAGTCCGCACAATGAAGCGTCAGCCACATCTTTGCCGAGTTCTTGGAGGAGATCAATATCGTTTTCTTTTCCTTTGCCTTTAGTTATTCTTTCCAGGATCTCGTACAGCCTTTTTGTTCCGATCCTGCATGGTACGCATTTGCCGCACGATTCATCCTGGGTAAACTGAAGAAAGTATTTTGCCATACTCACCATGCAGTCATCCTCATCAAGGACTATCATGCCGCCCGACCCTACGATGGAACCGACTTCAGCAAGTGATTCGAAATCTACTTTTATATCCATAAGACTTGCCGGTATGCATCCACCGGAAGGGCCGCCTGTCTGGACGGCTTTTAATTTCTTGCCGCTGTCAATGCCGCCGCCTATATCATAGATTATCTCTTTCATGGTAATGCCCATGGGCACTTCTATTAGCCCTGGATTTTTTATTTTTCCGGTAAGAGCAAAAACTTTTGTTCCTTTGGACTTTTCTGTGCCATATGAAGCGAACCACTTAGCGCCATTTCTGATGATATAAGGAATATTCGCGAAAGTTTCAACATTATTTAATACGGTTGGTTTACCCCAGAGGCCCTTATTGACTGACCGTGGAGGCGTTGGACGAGGCATACCGCGTTTTCCTTCTATGGAACGCATCAGGGCAGTAGATTCCCCACAGACAAAAGCGCCAGCTCCCAGATTTATCTTTATGTCAAAGTCAAAGCCGGTGCCGAGGATATTCTTGCCGAGGAATCCTGCCTGTCTGGACTGCGTAATGGCCATTTCTAGCCTTTCAACTGCGAGAGGATACTCTGCCCTGATATAAACATAACCATCATGAGACCCGATAGCATAGGCACCTATGATCATGCCTTCTATTACTGAATGGGGATTGCCTTCGATCACTGCCCTGTCCATAAATGCGCCGGGATCACCTTCGTCAGCATTGCAGATTATATATTTCGGCTCATTTGGATCGCGCCTGCACTGTTTCCACTTATACCCGGTCGGGAACCCTGCTCCGCCACGTCCTCTTATGCCTGAATCCTCAACAATTTTTATTGTTTCCTCTGGTGTCATTGAAGTGAGCACCTTTGTGGCAGCCTCATAGCCGTGTACTGCGATATAGGCATTTATGTCCTCGGGGTCTATCTCTCCGCAGTCTGATAGGAGAACTTTGACCTGTTTTTTGAAAAAATTACGGTAATTCTGGTCTTCGCCCCATTCTGCTACCGGTTTTCCGCCGATAATGTGTTCCTCGACGATTCTCTGTACCATTTCAGGTTTGATCGACTGGTATGAAGTTTTGTTATCACCGATGGCAACCTCAACCAGAACGTCTTTTGCGCATAGTCCTCTGCACCCAACCTTATGTGCAGAGCAACCCGACTTAAGTTCAACGCAGATCTTTTTATCCTTCAGTTCTTTTTCAAAGGCACTGAGGACTTGAGCGCCGCCGGCTAAAATGCCGGCCGGCCCCATGCAAACTTTTACTCTTATTTTTTCCATATCAATTTATTTTAAGACAGAGTTCATAATTTATGGAACATTATTGTTAGGATTCTTTTAAAGCCTTAATCTCCTTTTTCAGTTTTTCCGGCGTTATCTTTCCGTAGACCTTCTCATTGATGATAACTACAGGAGCTGCACTGCATGCTCCGACGCAAGCCACCTGTTCTAATGTAAACTTCCTGTCTCCGGTAGTCTTTTCTTCTCCTGAAAGGCCGATTTCGTTTTTAATATTGTTTATCAGGCGATCACCGCCTCTGACATGACAGGCAGTGCCGCAGCATGCGGTGATAATATTCTTGCCCCTTGGTTTAAGATTGAATTGTGCATAAAAAGTGGCAGTACCGAAAAAACGGCTTGCAGGGATATCAAGTATATTCGAAAACCAAAAAACAGCTTTTTCTGGTATATATCCGAACTCGTTCTGTATTTGCTGGAGTAGTGATATAATACTGCCGTTACTTTCTTTGTGGCTTTTTAGTATTTTATTAAAGGACTTTTCCATTTTTATCTGTTATTAATACGGATAAAAAAATTATCATATAGGGTGAAATACTGTCAAGGGAAACAGTAGTTTTTGAAGATTAATAATATTAATAAAAATATATAATTGTCGAAGATTAAGGTTAAAAATGCACAAAAAAGATATAATAAAAAAGTTTTAAATGAAAAAATATCAGACTAAAAAATATCCGGAGGAAATAAAATGTCCAAATTAAAACTGGTTGTTGTTTTATTTTTCTTGTTTGTTTTGTCTTCAATAGTCTCTGCGAGTGTGCTGCTTGACCGGGTTGTTGCTGTTGTCAATAATGAAGTCATAACATGGAGCGAACTATATAGAGCCATGGAAGCCGATGCCTCACCTCAGCTTAAGGAGATGAAGGATGAGGACAGAAGAAAAATATTCAAAGAAAGTGAAGGTGAATTCCTTGAAACGCTTATAAATCAACGGCTGCAGATCCAGGAAGCAAAGAATCAGGGGATATGGGCTTATGAAGATGAGATAAAAACAACAATAGAGAACATAAAGAAAAAATATTCAATGACAGATGCTAAGTTCAATGAATCCCTGGAAAAAGAAGGTTTTACTCCTGATGAATATCGTGACAGATTGCGCGATGAGATAATCATCAGCAAGATTACCGGTCATTTGATCAGGAATAAAATTGTAGTTACAGATGAAGACATAGAAAAATACACAAAAGAAAACAATGTTATGCCTAAATCTTCTGAAAGCTACAGGATTAGCCAGATCTTTTTTAAGAAGCCATCAACAGAGCTTGAAGAAAAAGAGGTTGAGGAAAAGGCTTCACTGGTATTAAACAAGATAAAGAACAACGAAAACTTTAGTGATCTGGCTAACAGTTATTCAGAAGATCCGTCCTCGGCAGCAGGTGGAGACATGGGATTTATCAGAAAGGACCATATGACAAAGGAGTTTGTTGATGTGCTTCAGGGAATGAGGCAGGGGGAAACAAGCAAGCCTTTCTGGACTGAAAAAGGCCTGCATATAATCAAGCTCGATGAAAAGACAGAACCAAAAAAAATGAGCGAAACAAAAGAAGAGGTAAGGGAAAATCTGAAAAACAAGATTTTCATGGAAAGATATAATATTTGGATCAAGAGCCTAAGGGAAAAATCTTTTATCGAGATAAGGCATTAGATCTTATTGTTTTCCATGGCTTGCTGCTTTATCAACAGCCATGCTATCGGGATGTATTCAGAGTTGGTTTTTTGCCTTCTTTCTTTTTCTATAAGTGTGTCGCTGGTTCTTCTGTCAAAAATTATTTTTGCATCAGATATAGTATGGCCTGTATTAAATGCTTCCGGATTGAAAATAATCAGTTTTTCAGTATTGCAGAACGGGCAGACATATGCAATATCCATATACGCCGTATATGTTGTTTTGTTGCATTTGGGACATGTGAATTTTTCCATTTTTAATCCCCCTTTTAGAATTAAAGAATAATCTAACAAATTCTTTTTAAAATATCAAATGTTATCTGACCTTGCGATAAGCCAAAATAAAAATGTCATGTTGTTGCTGATTTAGAAATGCGGGTTTAGACTGATATTTTGGTATGTCAGAATCAATAATTGATCAACGAAAAACAGGTATTTATTGACACATAAGGTTTCTTTCTGCTATTTTTTCCATAATGAAAAGATCTATTTTCTTTTTGATTATCATTTTTTTCGCCCTTAATTTTTTCAGTCTTTCTTTTGCCTTTGATTCATACGGCCTTCAGCCGCTTGCTCCAAACGGTATTTTTTCGACCTTCAGCACAGAAAGTCTTCCTGAAAAATCATTTTCACTTGAAGTAGCAACAGAAAGATCGAGGGAGCCTAATTATTACAGGTTCAGCCTGAAAGGTGCTTATGGAATTACAGACAGGATCGAGTTCAGTGCAGCAGTGCCATTTGTCTATAATTTTAATGGCGCTTATGACGGTTTTGAGGATATTTCTTTTGGTATCAAGCACAGATTCTATAACGAGGGGAAACATGGCCCTTCTTTGGCGTATTTAATAAACGCATCATTTTCTACTGGAAGAGACGAAATCACCTCTAATGGCGGATATGGCGCAGGAATTATTGCAAGTAAACGGGTAGGCCCGTTTAAGGGCCATTTAAATCTTTTGTATGAGAGGCCGGGAACAAGCAGGCTTGATGAAGACCTGTTATTATCTGCAGGGATCGAACTTTCCGCAGCTCATAATTTTGCACTGTTGGCTGAACTTACAACCAGGAAGAAACTGCATAATGTTGATGAAACCGGCAAATATAAACAGATGGAAGCAAGGTTTGGGGTTAGGGTAAAAACCACAGATTCTATTTACACCACTCTTGGCGCAGGCTTTGATCTTGAGAGCAGAAACCCGGAATACAGGCTGATGTTATCAGTTACCTTCCTGACTCCACATGAAAAGAAAAATATTGAAAAAATTTACGAAGAAGAATAGCAATGCTAATTTCAATAATGATGCTTATTCTTGAGAAAAATAAATAATGTTCGATCTGGGACTTCAGGAATTAATTATAATTTTTTTGGTTGCTCTTCTGGTCTTCGGCCCAAATAAAATGCCGGAATTAGGGAGGACACTTGGTAAATGGTTTACTGAAATAAAAAACGGGATCAATAACGCTAAAATGAAGATAGATGAAGAACTTGGAGAAATAGAAGAAACAGCAAAAAATAACCGCAGTGAACTTTCAGATAATGAAGATGAGCGCAAAAAAACGGCCTTGCCAGAGGACAAACTCTAATTGGAAAACTCCAAGTTGCCGCTCACCGAACATTTAGGAGAATTACGGAAGAGGATACTTATTTCTTTTGTTTCTCTGCTTGCAGTATTCGTTATTGTCTTTAATTTTTCAGAAAATATTTTTGAAATATTACAATTGCCCCTTAAATTAGAGCTCAGACTGGATCTCACAAAACCATATCTTCATATAAAAGAAAAAATACCTCCGCCTTTTCTGATGTCTGCAATCGCAGAGGTTTTCTGGATGCATATAAAAATTTCTTTTATTGCTTCCTTTATTATTTCATTGCCTTTGTTGTTTTATCAGTTTTGGTGTTTTATTTCACCAGGTCTTTTATCTAAAGAAAAAAAATACTTATTGCCCTTTATGCTTATGGCAACAGTACTTTTTTTGACTGGTGTCTTTTTTTGTTTTTTTGTTGTGCTCCCTTTTGCAGTGACATTTTTTCTGAATTATAAAACCTCTGACTTTGTTGTCTTATTGAAAATTGGTGACTACATTGATTTTTGCCTTAAATTCATTATGGGTTTTGGAGTTGTTTTTGAGCTGCCTCTCGCCATTATTCTACTCGCAAGATTCGGGATTGTTTCTCCCAAAACTCTTGCGAAGCACAGAAAGTATGCTGTTCTTTTTGCTTTTGTCGCTGCCGGTATACTTACGCCTACGCCTGATGCTTTTAATCAGATACTGATGGCTGTGCCTATTATCATTCTTTATGAAATTGGTATAATGATGGCAAGGATAATTTACAGAAAGAAAGTGAATGACTAGTGTAAGAGGAAAAAGCCTGAAGGCCCTTGCCTTTGATGTTTCAGAAGGATATGCTGCAGTAAATCCTATCTTTTTAAAATCATTCGACAATGATGTTTTGAAGGATTTTTATAAAGAACTATCAAAGGCCCAGAACGATATAAGAGGTGAAAGCTTTCCGGCTAAAGATACTGCTGCGATTAGAACAAGGAATCTCAAATTACAGAGACTTTTTTCTGCAACAATGATAATCAGACATTACGCAAAAGGCAGAAGAATACCTTTAATCTAAGGTAATTTTGCCCCGTAAAAAATACAGCTCAATTAAGTATTTCAGTGCCTATGCCTTCTTTTGTAAATATTTCAAGGAGCAGGCAATGAGGGATCCTACCATCTATTATATGTGTTTTGCCAACTCCTCCTGAGAGCGCATTCAGGCATGACTGAACCTTGGGCATCATGCCTCCGGTAATCGTATTATCCTTGATAAGCTTGCTGATTTGGCGTTTTCCGAGTGTCGATATTGTTTCACCTTTTTTGCTGAGGATCCCAGGAACATCCGTCAGAAGTATGAGTTTTTCAGCCTTAAGCGATGATGCTACTGCTGCTGCAACAAAGTCAGCATTAATGTTCAGTGTCTCGCCGTTCGGGCCTATTCCTATCGGGGATATCACCGGTATAAATCCGTTTTGATCGAGACTGTCTATCACATTCGGATCTATAGAGGTCACTTCACCAACAAGACCGAGGTCTATGATCTCATCAACACCTGTTTCAGGGGGTAGTTTCTTTACCAGCTTTTTTTTGGCTTTTATAAGTCCTCCGTCTTTGCCGCTCAGACCTATTGATCTGCCTCCGTGCTTACTTATCAGCGAGACTATTTCCTTATTGACGAGTCCACCCAGTACCATTTCGACTATATCCATAGTCTCCTGATCAGTGATTCTCTGCCCGTGGAGAAATTCAGGGGTTTTCCCCATTTTTTTCATGGTTTCAGATATCTTAGGCCCGCCTCCATGGACAATGACCGTACGGATACCTATGAAGTTCATCATGACTATATCTTGTGCGAAAAACTCCTTGAGGTCATTTTTAGTCTGGGCAGCTCCGCCGTATTTTATAACAAAGGTTTTGCCGTTAAATTTTCTTATATACGGCAAGGCATCAACAAGTATCTCGGCCTTTTTGATTATCTCTTTCATTGCATGTTCCTTTTCATGTTAATATCAAACGTCTTGAGGCAAATCAAAGCATGGAATGCAGACAATTTTTCCTTCTTTCAATCTCGCCCTCGGCTCCATCATTTTTTCGCTGCATGTTTCACATGTTATGCTGTGGTATATTTCTGCTTCAGGAGGAACTTTTCCCTTGTATTTTTTGACGGTCATTATCTCTTTCTCATCTGCGTCAAGTATATACTTGATTTTGGAAGCCTTTCTGTTATGGACAAATTTCATGATTCTTTGTGACCGATCGCCTTTTATGTATCTATCCCACATTTCTTTTTCTTCATCAGTTTCACCGGGTTTTTTCCAGTTAACAGA
>MHDW01000201.1 GCA_001803645.1 Nitrospirae bacterium GWC2_42_7
GCTAACTCGAAAAACCAATCCCGAACCTCAACACCGCATATGCGTTTTTGATATGACATTTATCGAAACACAGGAAATAACCAAGACCTACCAGCTTGGAGATATCTCATTGAATGCTCTCTGGAATGTTTCACTCAGTATTGAGAGAGGTGAATTTATCGCTATAATGGGTCCTTCAGGTTCAGGCAAGTCCACTTTCATGAACATTCTTGGCTGTCTTGATAAGCCGACAAGCGGGAAGTATATTCTCGAAGGGATCGATGTGGCACACATGAACAAAGATGAACTCGCAGAAATTCGCAATAAAAAACTGGGCTTTGTCTTTCAGGGATTCAATCTTTTGTCGAGAACTTCAGCTTTGGAGAACGTTGAGCTTCCTTTGCTTTATGATGGTCTTCCTGCCAGTGAAAGGACGGAGAGGTCAGCTATGGCACTTTCAACAGTAGGGCTTGCAGGCAGGGAAACCCATCATCCTAACCAGCTTTCCGGAGGGCAGCAGCAGAGAGTTGCCATAGCACGGGCACTTGTGAACAATGCACCTATAATACTTGCTGATGAACCTACCGGGAACCTTGACACAAAAACAAGCTTTGAACTTATGGAGCTTTTTGTAAAACTGAATAAAGAATCGAACATAACGATTATTCTTGTGACCCATGAAAAAGAGATAGCAGAATTCAGCAGAAGGAGGATATTCTTCAGGGACGGTGTTATTGTCAGTGATGAAATATCAGCAAACGCATGATAGATATACCTTCCACAATACGCATATCTTTTAGGGCGCTACGCGTAAACAAGATGCGTTCTGCTCTTACAATGCTCGGCATTATAATAGGCGTTGGTGCTGTCATAACCATGCTTGCGGTGGGAACAGGAGCTGCGAAGAAGCTGGGAGATCAGCTCGCAAGTATCGGGAGCAACCTTATCATGATAGTACCGGGTGCAAGTACTTCAGGCGGTGTTAGGATGGGAGCAGGCACGCAATCAACCCTTTCCATAAGCGATGCAGACGCCATACAGAAAGATTGTCCGGCTGTATTGTATGTAGCGCCTGTCCATAGAGGTGTTGCTCAGATAGTTTACGGGAACCAGAACTGGTCCACCGCAATAATGGGAACAACAGCAAATATGCTTCTGGTCAGGGATTGGCCTCTTACAGAAGGAAGGTCTTTTACTGACGAAGAAGTCCGAAGCGCTGCAAAAGTTTGTCTTCCGGGACAGACAGTAATTGATAATCTCTTCGGCGGTATCAATCCGATCGGCCAGATCATCAGGATAAAGAATCTTCCATTTACTGTAATAGGCATTCTTGATAAGAAAGGCCAAGATCCCGGAGGTCATGACCAGGACGATACAATTTATGTTCCGATAACAACAGCGCAGAAGAAGCTTTTTGGCACTACTTTTCCGGGAATGGTCAGAACGATCATGGTGAAGGCGCAGAGCACTGAAGCCCTTGCAGCAGCAGAAAAACAGATAAATGAACTCTTGAGACAGAGACATCATATAGGACTTAAGCAGGAAGATGATTTTACCGTCCGCAACCTTACACAGGTGATGCAGGCTGCAGAGCAGCAAACAAAGATAATGGCCATTCTGCTTGGAGCAATAGCCTCTGTTTCCCTTCTTGTGGGAGGCATAGGTATCATGAACATAATGCTGGTCTCGGTCACTGAACGTACCAGGGAAATCGGAATCAGAATGGCAGTCGGCGCGAAAACCTGGGACATCCGGCTCCAATTCATTATAGAAGCGCTTATTCTGTCTTTGATCGGTGGTGTTCTTGGGATAATTGTCGGCATATCCGGATCAGTAATATTGTCTGAACTTGCCGATTGGAGCACCATAGTGTCGCCCCTTTCTGTTTTATTGGCCTTTGGTTTTTCCGGATTGGTTGGAATATTCTTTGGGTTTTATCCTGCTTACAAGGCTTCATTGCTTGATCCGATTGAGGCATTGAGATATGAATAAAGGAGAAAATTGTTTTATGTTTTTTTCTCACAATGAGTGGGTAAAGTTTCTTTCTTTTGAGAGAGGACGTTCTATTTTATTCCTCTCCCTTGAGGGGAGAGGGTAGGGAGAGGGTGATTAAATAATGGTAAAAGGATTAATTCATCTTGCAAAAGACCTCAGAAAAAGATCAAAGGAGGACACCCTCCCCTTAATCCCCTCCCCTCAAGGGAGGGGAACAAATAATGGAAGATACTCCCTTCGGAGGCTGGGAAGTAATTACCTAAACAATATCAGAAAAAAGCGTTCTAAGTCTGAAGGAGATTATAAAATGAAAAAACAAAATGTTTTTTTTAGTGTTGTTTTTTTAGTGTTTATACTTTTTATACTTATTAACGAAAGGTCTGCTTCTGCAGATGTAATTACCCTGTCAGAAGGGCTGAAGCTTGCTACAGACAACAGCAGACTGGTAAAAATAAGCCAGACAGAAGAACTGATGTCAGGTGATGATTCCATGATCGCAATGGCAAAGATGCTGCCGAACATCAATGCGTCAATGAGCAAGACTTCACTGAAATATCAACCCACAGCTGTTATGACTACTGATCTAGGCACTCTGAAGGTGGCTGTGTCTGAGAGGGATTTTTATACATATAGCCTGAGTGTTCAGCAGACACTCTTTGATTTCTGGGGAAATTACTCAAAATATAAAGCCAGCAAGATTTTGATAGATGCGAAAAAACTTGATACACGAAGAATAAAAAACCTTGTTGCTATTGATTTTGTTCTTATATATTTAGATCTTCTTGAATCAGAGAAGATGCTTTTGGTTGCTGAAAAAGAGGTTGAGAGGCTGGAGTCCCATCTGAATAAGGCAAAGATCATGCATGAAGAAGGTGTAATCACAAAAGATGATCTTCTTCAGGCGGAAGTAAAGATATCCGATGGCCGCCAGAGGCTGCTTACAGCCAGGAACATCAGGGCATTAAATGCATCAAGACTTAACAACTCTCTCCTCAGACCTTTGAGATCAGAAGTCCAGACAGTTGATATTGACGGCCTCAGCTCAGAAACATCCGGACTTGATATCGAAAAAGCCTGGGAAATTGCAGAAAAGGAAAGGGCTGAAGTCCTGATAGTTGATGAGACCCTGAAGTCTCTTAATCTTGAAAAAAAGGCAAAGGTCTCCGAGTTTTTCCCAAAGTTCTTCTTAAGGGGAGGCTATGATTACACAGAGAACCGTTTTCAACTGTATGAGGAAAACTGGTCGATCATGTTCGGTATAAACATTAATCTGTTCAATGGAGGCAGTACAAGGGCTGAGGTATCAAAGATAAAACATCAGAGCGAAAAACTTATTGAACAAAGGAACAAATTGGTCGATGATGTAAAGCTTGAGGTTGAGAAATATATTCTAAATTCTCAATCTGCGGCAGAGAGATTAAAGGTTACAAGTGGTGCGATCAATCAGGCAGAGGAGAGCCTTCGGATCAACAGGTTGAGGTATGAAGAAGGAGTCGGCATAGCAACAGATGTTATGGATGCTGTTACATTGCTCACTGTTGCCGAGTCCAACTATTATAGGTCTTTATACGACCTGCGAAAGGCTGAAGCAGCTGTCTTGTATTCAATAGGAAAAGAAATATCGGAGGTTTATAAATAATAACACCCCCCTTTGATCCCCTTACGGAAATCATAACTCCCCCATCCCCCTCTTATCTTAAGAGGGGGTGTCCGAAGGACGGGGGCGTTATCTTAAGAGGGGGCAGGGGGGAGTTAAAGAGAGGATGAAATGGACGAAATAAAAAAAGAAGAAATAAAACAGAATGGCAACAATCACAAAAGAAAAGTAATGGCATTTGGCGTTTTGATCGCTGTCGTTGTCATCGGAATAGTCACAACCTTTTTGTACATTCAATATAAAAGCAGGCATATAACAACGGATGATGCTTTTGTAGATGGAAGAATTCATACTATCGCTTCCAAAGTATCAGGAACACTGAAAAATATACTTGTCTCAGATAATATTTTTGTAAAAAAAGGAGACCTCCTCGCTGAGATAGACGCTATAGATTATGAAACAAAAGTCAAAGAATCTGAGTCAGGCCTGAATGCTGAAAGATCTAAACTTGCCGAGCTTCTGACAAGGGTAGATGTTGCGAAAAAACAGTCACTCGAAATGAGTTACAGGGTCAAAGCTGCAAAAGCAGTTCTTGAAGTGCAGAATGCCAATTTAAGGCAGGCGGAAACAGATTTGAGAAGAGCCGATAATCTACTAAAGAAAGACGCAATATCAAAGGAGAGATACGACAGGACAAAAACAGGCTATGATGTCAGCGTTGCTCAGGTTAATGCTGCGGCAGAGCAATTGAAGCAGGCCGAGTCATCGATCGAAACACAAAAGGCTGTGATCATTCAGGCAGAATCATCATTACTTTCTCAAAAATCTGTAATCAAACAGAAAGAAGCTGTTCTTTCCAGTGCTGAACTAAACAGCGGATATACAAAGCTCTATGCCCCTTCAGACGGTTATGTGACCAAGAGAGCTGTCGAGGCCGGAAACCAGATACAACCAGGACAGCCGATAATGGCGATTGTCCCTCTCGATGATATCTGGATAACAGCTAACTACAAAGAGACACAATTGGAGAAGATAAGGCCAGGTCAGAAGGTGAAGATAAAGGTGGATACATTTTCAGGTAAGTCCTTCGATGGAACAGTTGACAGCATAATGGCTGGTACCGGAGCTACTTTCTCGCTCTTTCCGCCTGAAAATGCCACCGGCAACTATGTGAAGATCGTCCAGAGAATACCTGTGAAGATCTTTCTTGAAAAGGATGCAGACCCGGCGCATATATTACGAGTAGGGATGTCTGTTGTACCGACAGTGATAGTTGAAAAATGAACAAATGGATCATTGCGTTAACAGTTATGCTGCCGACGCTTATCGAGATCATCGATACTTCGGTAGTAAACGTAGCGCTTGACAGCATACGCGGGAGCCTTTCTGCAGGGATTGATGAGTCAACATGGACAATAACTTCCTACCTTGTATCAAATGCCATTATTATTCCGATGACAGGATGGCTCAGCAGGGTATTCGGCAGAAAACGCTATCTTATGCTTTCTCTTAGTCTATTCACTGTAAGTTCCCTGTTTTGCGGTTTTGCCTGGAGTCTTCAAAGTCTTGTTTTCTTCAGGATACTTCAGGGGATAGGAGGCGGTGCGCTTCAGCCCATATCACAGTCAATTCTGCTTGAAACCTTCCCAAGGAAAGAACACGGCATGGCAATGGCCATATTCGGCGTGGGAATAATGTTCGGTCCTATTATAGGGCCTCTTCTTGGCGGATGGATCACGGACAATTGGTCATGGCACTGGATATTCTTTATCAATATACCGATAGGAATAATATCAATGCTGATGATAATGTTTGTTATCGTTGACCCTCCATATATGAAACGCATGAAGATGAAAATAGACTACTGGGGACTTTCCTTGCTTGCAGTAGGCCTTGGATGCCTCCAGATAGTGCTTGATAAAGGCCAGATGGAAGACTGGTTTGCTTCGAGTTTTATTACATCGCTAACAATGATCTCGGTTGTTTCTCTTGTGCTTTTCATTATCGTAGAAATGTTTGCTGAACATCCGATAGTAAATCTCAAAACCTTTAGAAACATTTCATTCAGTACAGGCAACATTGTTATGTTTTTCGCCTTTTTTAATCTTTTTGGAAGTATTGTGCTTTTGCCAATCTATCTCCAGACACTCATGGGATATAACGCAACCCTTGCCGGAATGGTGCTCGGCCCGGGAGGCCTTGCAACGCTTGTAGCAATGCCGGTTGCTGGCAGGCTTGTGACAAAAATGAATCCAAAAATTCTCCTTGCTTTCGGAATAATCATATCAGCATATTCAACATACCTCATGTCACAGTTCAATCTTATGGCAGACTTTAATACAATTATATGGCCGAGGGTTGTGCTTGGCGTAGGTATGGGTTTTCTCTTTATTCCCCTTACAACAATGACAATGTCCAGTATAAGCAAGGAAGACATGGGAAACGCATCATCAATATATAATCTTCTGAGGAATCTCGGCGGAAGTTTCGGGGTTGCTTTTGTGACAACCATGCTTGCAAGAAGGTCTCAGTTACATCAGGTCCATCTTTCAGAGCATTTAACCCCGTTCGATAATGTATTCCAGATAACATCCCAAAATACAGCTCAGGCCCTACAGTTCGGAGGATTGACGCCTGATGCTGCCAGTCACAGCGCAATTGGTATAATATATTATAAGATGATCGAACAGGCATCAATGATGTCGTTCAATGATACATTTTATCTCTTGAGTTTGTTTATGTTATTTGTTCTGCCTCTGGTTTTTTTTATGAAAAAGGGAAAGACGGATGCAACTCCAGGGATGCATTGAGCATATATTGAATTTTTAAATAACCTATCCCGAAAGTATTCGGGACTTAGGGATTTCCCTAGACTTCCCTCCCCCTTGAGGGGGGAGGGTTAGGGTGGGGGTGATTGAGATGCTTGTTTCACCCTCCCCTTAATCCCCTCCCCTCAAGGGAGGGGGGTAAACACTGCTGTCTCTATAGGGGAATTTAAAAGGAGGAATGCATGATTAAATTCAATGGAATAAACCATCTTGCCATGGCAACAGGAGATATGGATGAGACTATACGATTCTGGAGAGACCTGCTTGGCATGAGGCTTGTTGCAGGACTTGGCGGGCCTGGATACAGGCATTTCTTCTTCGAGATATCCGGAAATGACCTTATAGCTTTCTTCGAATGGCCGGATGTTAAGCCGGCAGAGGAGAAGGAGCAGGGAAGGCCTGTCAAAGGGCCGTTTATATTCGACCATGTTTCTTTCGGAGTTGAAACTGAGGACAGCCTCTATGAATTAAAAGACAAGCTTAATTCAGCAGATATCTGGGTATCTGAGGTTATTGACCATGGATTTATACATTCCATATACACTTTTGACCCGAACGGAATACCGATTGAATTCAGTCATAATGTTGAAGGGATAGACATACGAAAGAATCCTATGATCAAAGATACTGCTCCTTCTGACATGACCAAAGAAGGCCCGGAACCTCGTTTCGACAGATGGCCTGAGATCAAAAGACCTACTTCTAAAAATGATCATAAAGTATATCCCGGCGCTGGCAGTGAACTGTTTCATGGGAAAAAACAGGGGACGAAAAAATGAAGATAAATTTGGTTATTGTACTACTGGTACTGTTTTTGTTTCCGACTGCTGCATATAGTCAGCAGGATAACATCACTGTTTTCACTGAAGAGGATCTAAAGAAATACGAGAAACCATACGATAATAATAGATCCTCAGGAGCTTCAGGAGGTCAAACAGATCAAAACAGAGCAAATGAAATGATCGTTGATCCTCTTATTGAAAGAAGCGATGTTAATAAATCTAAAAGCTATACAGTTCCCTATATACCGTTTGAGGGTTCAGCAAGGAGGATAATTATTCCTGTAACGATCAATGGTTCAGTTACAGCAAAAATGGCTGTTGATACCGGCTCACCCGGGATGCTGATCTTTGACAGTCTTGCAAAGAAACTTGGAATATTCGAAAGCGATGATGCAAAATTGTTGTCTTATGCCGGAGGCATAGGAGGAGTTGTTCCTGCGGTCCTTACTATTATCGATAAAGTGCAGGTCGGAGAACTTGAAGATCATTTCATACCGACCACTATCACCCCCTCGATATCAGAGGCATTTGAAGGGCTTGTCGGTATGGACTTTATGGCTAACTTTTCAGTGAAGATAGATACAAGAAAACATGTAGTTGTATTTGAAGAGCTTCCTGCTTCCGCAAATATGCCGGCCGGCCATGATGAGGTATGGTGGAGAAGTAACTTTCATAATTTTGCTGCTATGCGGTCTGAATGGAAAAACTATAGGGACAGCCTCAAGCCGGAATATTTTACAGACCCTCGTAAATATAACACGCTGAAGGAATTTGCTTACCGTCAGTATAAAGATGCAGACGATCTGTTTAATAAATTGAATGGTTATGCTATCAGGCACTCAGTGCCTATGCGATGGCGGAAGTATTAACTGTTACTAATTAATACCTTTCAGAGACCCACCCCTTAATCCCCTCCCAAGAGGGGACTTCTAAAAAAGACTAACCTCCCCGGCGCCCCTCCTTGGTAAGGAGGGGATTGAAAGACAGAAAGACTTGGATATAATCCTCCTCTTTACAAGGGGACTTGCCTACCGGCAGGCAGGGGCGAAGGAGGGGTGTAGGGGTGGGTTATCTCTTGTGTTGCAAATTTCATATTTATAAAACTTCAATGCCGAATTTCTTCAGGTTTTCTACTAATGCAGTCAAGGGAAGCCCCATTACATTATAATAATCACCCTCGATCTTGTTGATAAGCATTGCGCCCATACCCTGAATACCATAAGCTCCTGCTTTGCCTAGGGATTCTTTTGTCCTTAAGTATGACTCTATTTCTTTATCATTAAGCTTTCTGAAGAAAACTTTTGTCTCGACAGTTTTTGACACTCTTTTGTTCTCAGAGGTATCAATAATAGTGAAGCCTGTAATAACTGAATGGGGCTTTCCGCTGAAAAGTTTCAGCATCTCTCTGGCATTGGAAATATTCCGGGGCTTTCCGAATATTCTGTTCTTAAAAACAATGAAAGTATCAGCAGAGATGATTATCGCGTTTTTATATTTTATTGCAACTGACTTTGCTTTTTCTGAGGACAAGTAAATTGCCAGTTTTTGAGGAGAGAGTTTATGCCCATTGTCTTCAGCATATTCACTGGCATCCACTTTGAATTTAAGGCCGGTCTTCATTAATATCTCTTTTCTTCTTGGCGATGCAGATGCAAGTATAATTTTTTTCATATTATTCCATTTTATTCATAGGAAACTCTGTTTAAAATAAAGTATTAATTTATGGGTCCTTCGCAAAAGTCTTTGGCAGTGAGATTGCCACGTCGTTGCACTCCTCGCAATGACAGCAAAGACGCCAGTGTCATTGCGAGCGAAGCGCGGCAATCTCTTTTGGACTTTTGCAACAGCCAATTATATGTGAAGTATCCTGATTCATTTATAGTATGAATAATATAGACTATACATACTGTCCAGCAGCATATCCTGATGACCAGGCCCATTGAAGATTGTAGCCTCCAAGCTGGCCGGTCACATCAACGACCTCACCAATAAAATACAGTCCTTTTACTTTTTTTGACTCCATTGTCTTTGATGACAGCTCATCTGTGTCAATTCCTCCTGAAGTGACTTCTGCCTTATCATAACCTTCAGTTGCTTCCGGCGTGACGATCCAGTTGTGAAGTTTGTCTGCTATACTCCTGAATTCCTTATCATTATACTGATAAAGAGGTTTAGAATGAATATATATTTCTGACCATTCAGATGCGAAACGTTTTGGCAGATATTCTGCAAGCAGATTTTTCATTTCTGTTTTTGAATCTCTTTTTGAAATGAATAATTCATAGGCATCAATATCAGGGAGAAGATTGATAAGAATATCATCACCTTTATTCCAGTAAGAAGCTATCTGTAATATTGCAGGGCCGCTAAGCCCGTTATGGGTGAATAGGATGTTCCCTGTGAAAGATATTTTTTTGCAGCTGACAGTTGCATTTATTGAAACGCCGGAAAGATCACTGAAGACTTTTCTGTTTTCCCCGCTGAAAACAAGAGGAACAAGACAAGGTTTTGTCGGAACAACCCGTATCCCGAACTGTTTTGCTATGCGATAGCCGATATCAGTTGCTCCGAGGGCAGGGTACGAAATACCGCCTGTTGCGATAACCAGAGATCCTGACTTGAAATCGCCGGCACTGGTAGATACATCAAACAAACCTTCTTCTTGGTTTATCTTTGAAATTCGGCACTTAAATAAATTATCAATTCCTGCTTTGACGCATTCATCCTGAAGCATTTTTAGAATTTCAAAAGAGCTTTTTTCACAAAACATCTGGCCATTTTCTTTTTCATAATATCTTATGTCATGGGTATCAAGCATTCTCATGAAATCATGTGGTGTAAAGCGGGATAGGGCGGACTTGCAGAAGTTTCTATTGTTTGAAATATAATTTTCTGCCTGAATATTGATATTGGTAAAGTTGGATCGGCCTCCACCTGAGGCCCTTATTTTCTTTCCGGGTTTTTCGTTATGCTCCAGAATAAGCACAGAACGTCCTCTTTTGCCTGCAGTAATTGAACACATAAGGCCCGAAGCTCCGGCACCTATGATAATAACGTCTTTTTCAGCAGATATCTTTTGCATAAGGTATTTTACTCGTTTATTCGAAAATAAGTCTGATGAAAATATATTGATTAAAAATAAAGTGTGTCGGTCCAATTTTGCGCTATTCATTGTTTGTTAGTATCAGTAATTGACTGTATAATAGCATGAATGAATAAAGCTCAAAAAACTGTATCACTGGCCAAGATAACCCGTCCCATGACACGTGGCATCATTCAAAGGAAAAGGCTCTTTAGACTGCTGGATAAAGCGGCTGAGAAGTCAGTAACATGGATTTTCTCTCCGGCAGGTTCAGGGAAATCAACGCTTATTTCAAGCTATTTGGACTCACGCAAACTCCATAGCATCTGGTATCGTTGTGACGAGGGAGACTCAGATCTTGCAACTTTTTTCTATTACATTGGACTTGCCATAAAAAAGGCTGCACCCCGCTACAAGAGATCCCTTCCGCTCCTGACACCTGAATATCTTGCCGGAATTCCCACATTTACCAGAAAATATTTTGAGGAACTTTATAATCGCTTATTGTCTCATCGTTCTCCCTCTTTAGTAAAGAAGAGGATAGGGGGGGTTATTGTCCTTGATAATTATCAGAACGTGCCTGTCAATGCACCATTTCACGACATGATAGCCAAAGGTTTTGATAGCATTCCCGAAGGCGTTCATATTGTGGTTATAAGCCGAAGCGAACCGCCATCTGCATTGGTCAGCTTGTATGCCAATGATAAGATTAGCATTCTTGACTACAGCGCCATTTGCTTTACTTTTGAAGAAGCAAAGGAGCTTGTTCGTGGAAGCATTCCGAAGATGGGCAATAGATATATAAGAGTAATGCACGAAAAAACAGAAGGCTGGGCAGCGGGAATGACCCTGATACTCGAGAGGTCAAGGGTTAAAGGCAGGGAGACTGACTCATCAGAGAACTTTAAGTATGGGAGGGTATTTGATTATTTTGCCGAAGAAATATTCAGCAAGACAGAAAAAGGGGTCCAGGACTTTTTGCTTAAGACAGCATTTCTGCCCATGCTCAGCGTCTCTCTGGCTGAGAAACTGACAGGGACCGACAATGCTGCCCGAATACTCTCGGAGTTGAACCGGCATCATTTTTTTACTGAAAAACTTTCCGGGAGCGGATATGGGTATCAGTACCATCCGTTATTCAGGGATTTTCTTTTGAATTGGGCAAAGACCAACTTTGCTCCAGATGCATTGGCCGATATGCAGAAAAAAGCTGCACAGCTGCTTGAGCAGGCAGGAATGATAGAAGATGCAGCAAGGCTTTACTGCAATACCGGAGACTGGGATGGCCTCAGCCGGCTGATAATACATCATGCACGGAAACTCTTAATGCAGGGAAGAAGCAAAACCGTTGAAGAATGGCTCGCAGGTATCCCCAGCGAGCGAGCAGATGATGATCCGTGGCTCTTATACTGGGCAGGGATGTGTTCGTTTCCTGTTGATATGCCCCGTACAAGAAAATATCTTGAAAAAGCCTTTGAGTTATTCAAAACTACAGGTAACACAACAGGCATATATCTTACATGGTCAGGCATTGTTGATACCTATGCGTTTGGACTTGATGAATGGAAGCGCCTTGATGAATGCATAGCTGTTTTTGAGAAGTTAAGGAAAACATTTCCCTCTTTCTCCTCAAAAGAAATTGACCTCATCGTATCATCCAGAATGCTTATATCGCTTACCATGAGAAAAACAGACCGGCCGAAACTGGTGAAGAAATGGTTAGATCACGTGTCCGTCCTGCTTCAGGAAACCCCGTCTATTGATATTCAGATAGATACCATATTTGCGATGAACGTC
>MHDW01000202.1:0-615 GCA_001803645.1 Nitrospirae bacterium GWC2_42_7
CTATGCAGGAGGCATCGTCTCTTTTGTTGAGCATCTTAACAAGAACAAAACTTCGCTGCATCCGAAGCCGGTTTACATATCAGGGGAAAAGGACGGGATCTTTGCAGAAGTTGCTCTTCAGTACAATGACAGTTATACAGAAACAATTTATACCTTTGCAAACAATATCAACACCCGCGAAGGTGGTACCCATCTTATAGGTTTTAAATCTGCCCTCACAAGGACCGCTAACAGCTATGCCAATTCTTCAGGCATCCTCAAGGCCGGCAAGGACAATGTGTCGGGAGATGATATCAGGGAGGGTTTAACAGCTGTCATCAGCGTTAAACTGCCGAACCCGCAGTTTGAAGGCCAGACAAAGATGAAGCTCGGCAATAGCGAGGCAAAGGGTATTGTCGAGTCTATCGTGAATGATGCCTTGTCCACGTACTTCGAGGAAAACCCGTCCATTGCAAGAAAGATCATAGAAAAGGCTGTACAGGCATCAAGGGCAAGGGAAGCAGCAAGAAAGGCACGCGAACTTACCAGGAGAAAGGGCGCGCTTGAGGATACCGGTCTTCCGGGTAAGCTTGCGGACTGCTCAGAGAAAGATCCGGCCCTGAGTGAATTGTTTAT
>MHDW01000202.1:633-12623 GCA_001803645.1 Nitrospirae bacterium GWC2_42_7
CCCAGGCGATCCTGCCTCTCAGGGGAAAAATACTCAACGTTGAAAAAGCGCGTTTTGATAAAATGCTCGGCTCAGAGGAGATAAGGATTCTAATTACAGCACTTGGAACCGGGATCGGTGCCGGTGATTTTGATATATTGAAGACCAGGTACCACAAGATCATACTCATGACCGATGCTGATGTTGACGGCGCACACATACGCACCCTGCTGCTCACCTTTTTTTACAGACAGATGCCGCAGGTCATTGAACAGGGGTATCTTTATATAGCCCAGCCGCCTTTGTTTAAGGTAAAAAAAGGCAAGACAGAAAAATATATCCAGAATGAGGCAGAGATGCAGAGCATGCTCTTTGAACTCGCAGCAGAGGATATTGCCATATCCATAAAAGGCCAGGAGATAAAAGGTAAGGCTCTGATACCTTTTCTAAAAAAACTGTCGAGCTATGAAAAGCTTATGGAATGGTTTGAGAGAAGGCGCAAGGACCCCAAGGTCTTGAGATTTCTGCTCGAAGAAGGCATAAACAAAGACATGCTGAAGGACAGGGAGGGACTGAAAGCGCTGATCGAAAGGATGACAACCAAGATCCCTGGACTTGCGATAGAGAACCTTATTATTGATGAGGAGCACGGTGCATTCCGTGTTGAAATACGAAAGCAGAATTATAAGCTAGTCCTTGACATGAACCTGCTTGTATCGCCTGAGTTCAGGGAACTGGAAAACCTTCATAGCTTCATAAAGGACCTTGGGAAAGTACCTTACAGGATAACAACTAAAGACGGGCATAAGGATATGGGTTCAACTACAGAGCTCTATAGCTATGTTTTTGAGGCAGCCCGGAAGGGTTTGTCTATTCAGAGATACAAGGGTCTTGGAGAGATGAACCCACAGCAGTTATGGGAGACAACCATGGATTCTGAAAAAAGGACATTACTCCAGGTGACTGTTGAGGACAGTGTTCAGGCAGATGAAATATTTACTATCCTGATGGGTGATCAGGTTGAGCCCAGAAAAGACTTTATCGTAAAGCACGCACTGGAAGCACGGAATATAGATATATAAGAGAGGATTTCAATTTAATGTCAAAGGTACCAATAAATATAGAAGAAGAGATGAAGGTCAGCTATCTTGATTACGCGATGAGCGTGATCATCGGCAGGGCCCTTCCGGAAGTAAGAGATGGACTGAAGCCGGTCCAGCGCAGGATCCTCTACGCAATGTTCCGCGAAGGCCTGCTTCCAAACAAAAAATACTCAAAAAGCGCCGGAGTCGTCGGCGAGGTGCTGAAGAAATACCATCCCCATGGCGATACAGCTGTCTATGATGCGATGGTAAGACTTGCACAGGATTTCAATTTAAGATATACCCTCGTTGATGGACAGGGTAACTTTGGTTCAATAGACGGGGACAGAGCAGCTGCATACCGATATACAGAAGCCCGTCTGGCTAAGATTGCAGAAGAATTGCTGATGGACATTGACAAGGAGACCGTAGACTTTATCCCGAACTTTGATGAAACAACGGTTGAGCCGACTGTCCTCCCTTCACGGATCCCCAATCTTATTATCAACGGTGCTGCAGGCATTGCTGTTGGTATGGCAACGAATATCCCGCCGCATAATCTCGGAGAGATCATAGATGGCCTGATGCTTTTGTTAAAGGACAAGAATACAACGAATAAAGAACTTATGACAGTTGTAAAAGGACCTGATTTTCCGACAGGCGGCATGATCTATGGCACAGCAGGAATCAAGAGCGCTATTGAGACAGGCAGGGGCATTATCAAGATCCGCGCCAAAGCAAGGATAGAGCGGGAACACAGAGGCGGAGAGAACATTATTGTTACCGAAGTCCCGTATCAGGTTAACAAGGCGAGGCTTATCGAAAAGATCGCCGAGCTTGTCAGAGAAAAGAAGATAGAAGGAGTATCAGACCTTCGTGATGAATCTGACAGGGACGGCATAAGGATCGTGATCGAGTTGAAACGCGGGGAGATGGCAGAGGTTGTCCTTAATAACCTCTATAAACATACTCAGATGGAAAACACCTTCGGGATCATAATGCTCGCCATTGTGGGCGGCAAGCCCGAAGTTAACGGCCTCAGGAAGATCCTTGTCCTTTTCCTTCAGCATAGGCGGGACGTTATCCTTAAAAGAACACGCTATGAATTGAGGAAGGCTGAAGAGCGGGCCCATATTTTAGAAGGACTGAAGATAGCGCTTGATCATCTGGATGCGATCATCGCAATGATCAGGGCTTCAAAAAACCCTGCTGAGGCAAAAGAAGGGTTGATCGCCAATTATGCGCTGACAGAGATACAGTCGCAGGCGATCCTCGACATGAAATTACAGAGACTTACCGGCCTTGAACAAGATAAGATCATCACTGAATACACAGAGACGTTGAGGGAGATGGAGAGGTTAAAGTCAATACTCGGCAGTGATGCCCTTGTTTCCCAGATAATAAAGGATGAACTTCTGGAGATAAAGGAAAAATATGCTGACGAGAGAAAAACAGAGATCGTTGAAGATACAGGGGAAATAAGCATAGAAGACCTTATTACTGAGGAAGAAATGGTAATAACGGTTTCTCATACAGGCTACATAAAGAGGAATCCACTTAGCGCCTATAGAAGCCAGAGGCGGGGTGGTAAAGGCATGACCGGAATGGAGACCAAGGAAGAAGACTTTGTGGCACAGCTCTTTATTGGCTCAACACATGACTATCTGCTCTTTTTCTCAAATCTTGGAAGGTTATATTGGCTGAAGATCTATCAGATACCAGAAGCAGGCAGGGCTGCCAAGGGAAAAGCTATGATCAATCTTCTTCAGCTTTCAGAAGGAGAGCGGATCTCAACAGCTCTTCCGGTCCGTGATTTCAAGGACGGATATCTTGTGATGTTCACAAAAGACGGCACTGTCAAGAAAACAGCCCTTACTGCGTACAGCAATCCGAGAGGGAAGGGAATTATCGCAATAACACTCGAAGATAAAGACGAACTGATCGCTGTCAGGAGAACTACCGGGACCAATGATCTCATCATTGGAACACGAAACGGTCTGTCCATAAAATTCAATGAAGAGGATGTCAGAGATGTAGGACGTTCAGCAAAAGGTGTGCGCGGTATCAGGCTTGTAAAGGGAGATGAGGTTGTTGCAGCCGAAGTTGCAGAGGAGAAAACAGCCATACTCACTGTTGCGGAAAATGGCTTTGGAAAAAGAACAAGGATTGAGGACTATCCTCTTCAGGGCAGGGGCGGCAAGGGAGTTATCTCGATAAAGCTTACTGAAAAAGGCGGAAAGGTAACAGGCCTTCTTCAGGTGCGGGATGAGGATGAGGTGGTCATGATTGCAGGGGGAGGCAAGCTTATCAGAACAACAGCCCAGAATATTTCGATCCACGGCAGAAATACTCAGGGAGTAAAACTGATGGATACTGCTGATGAAAAGATAGTAAGCCTTGCAAAGGTTGTTGAAAAGGATTAGACATAAAAGCAACGATGGACAGCATTGAAGAATACGAGCATACACAGCATAAACTTGAGCTCTTGCGGATGCTTGCACAAGGGGAGAAGGAGATAGAGGCGGGAAAAGGTTTTGATCTTGAGGCAGTCCTTGCTGAAGCTGATGCCCTGATGACGAAAGCGGGAGACAGTGAAAGGTATTGAAGTCTACATGTCGTTGCTTGTTGTAATATAGCTGAAATATTTTTAAACCGATAAATCATGATCTCTTATTATTAACGGTTTATTTCAGGAGGGGATATGTCAGATAAGAATTTAGCACCAATGGGGAGCAAGTCTTTTGAAGACCTGAAGAGAGCAAATGAACATGGGGCGGAATATTGGAGCGCGCGGGAAATTCAGTTTCTTTTGGGGTATACGCAATGGAGACGCTTCGATGATGCAATTAAACGAGCGCTAACCTCTTGCAAACAATCAGGAAATGAGCCTTCCCATCACTTTGCCAGCGCCGGCAAACCGATCGAGGGCGGCAAGGGGGCAGTACAAACAGTTAATGACTATCATTTGTCCCGCTTTGCATGTTATCTAATTGCTCAAAACGGTGATCCCCGCAAACCTGAAATAGCCAATGCTCAGAAATATTTTGCTATTCAAGCCCGTAAGCAGGAAATCTCAAATGCAATTGCCGCCGATATTGAGCGTTTGGAACTCCGCAAGCAGACCGCTGAAGAATTTAAGGCTTTGTCGGGTGCGGCGCGTGATGCAGGAGTGCATGACAGGATGTTCGGGGTCTTCCACGATGCTGGATATAAAGGTATGTATGGAGGGCTGGGCAGGGATGCGATAAAGAAACAGAAAAGAATACCTGAAAAAGAAAATCTCATGGACCGCATGGATACAACAGAATTAGCGGCAAACCAGTTTCGTATGACGCAGGCGCGGGACAAATTAGCAAAAGACAAGGTAAAAGATCAGCAGGCAGCTATCAGAACTCACGAAAACGTCGGTAAAGAAGTTAGAGACGCCATTAAACGTATTGGCGGCACACTGCCGGAACAGCTTTCCCCTGCCGAACATATTAAGCAAGTCGAAAAGCGAGTAAAAAGCGCTGCTCCTAAACTGGAACTGGAAGAAAAAGATGCAAAGGGATTGATTGGGAAGTCGGATGAGGAAAACTAACTTTTCAGTGCTGACTTTCCATTCATAGATTACAGGATATGGTTAAATGAATAAAAATAGAGATATTGTAATTTTTACCGGGGCCGGATTCTCTTGTGATGCGGGCTTGCCTACAATGGCAGGTTTTGGAAATGAGTCTAGAAAAGAGCTTGCAGCATGGCGAAAATTGGCTAAAAGTCGCGAATCAGGGGAAATGTATCTGAAAGCCGGGAATATTTTTGAAGAGTTCTGCTTATATTGCAGCTCTGCAGGAAAATACTTAAACATTGATATTAATAATATGGAAACCATTTTCTGTATAGCTGAAGCCATGAAAGAATCCGGGGTTGATGATATTTTGCTAAATGGCAATAAAATGAAGATTGACTCAATTCTCAAACAAATTAAGCTTTGGCTTTGGAAGATATATCATCAGTGCAGGATTGTAAATAAAAATAAGCATGAGGCGCCGCCTTATCAGGATTTGATCGATATTTTACAAAGTAATGAGCTTATGAGTAGGATGAGTATTGTGACAACAAATTACGATTTAGTATTTGAACATATTGCTTGTGAGCAAGGCGCTCCATGCGTTTATCCTATTGCTGATAGCGACTATCAGCCTCTCCCAGTAACTGAAAATATAGAAAGCTATCTTGCTGAAGACAATGATGTAGACGCCCCGCTGGTTTGTAAACTTCATGGAAGCATAAATTATTTTACTGTTGGCGATAATAATGGGAAATTATTAATATCTAAAGATATTGCTAAAAAGGGAGAGTATGTCGGAAAAAGTTATGTTCCCACTAATAGACCGGCAATACTCCCAGTTGATGCCCTTTGGAAATTGAGTCAAGATAACAAAGATATTGTTCCGGCCATAGTTCCACCGACATATTCCAAATTAAAAGGCTATGAATGGCTCAGGAAAATATGGAACGCAGCACACAAATCGCTCAGGGATGCCGAGCTATTGATATTTATCGGATACAGTTTGCCGGAGAGTGATGGATTCATGCGCTCTCTCTTACATTCTGCTATGGCTGGACGTGACCCGCGAAAAGAATTAAGCATATGTTTAATTGATCCTGAAGCCGAAAATGAGGTGGGTAGAAAGTATAATAATCTTTTCTACCCTTTACGACGAGATATAAGGTTTGTTCCTAAATCTTTCGCACAGTCGTTGGGAGATATTGAGGAAATCTTATCGGCGTATAATAAATAAGCAGTATGAGCATAAAGGTATATGAAACTTACTGACAACGAAAAGCGGGAGATACTGAAGCTTATTGAGGCAGGCAAGCCTTTACCGGACAAGTATCGGTTTTTGTTGTTTGATGACAAGCGGGAAGTGGAGCTGGTCTGGAACGGGAAGACCAATGAAGTCACGAATATTGTTTTGCCTTTTCAGGTGATTGAGCAGATTGACGAACCGCGAGCTGAAAAGCCTGAAGATTCTAATGCTCAGTTCGGGCTTTTTGATACAAGGGGCCGACAGAAATCAGGCTGGACGAACAAGCTCATCTGGGGCGACAACAAACTCATCCTTTCTTCACTCAAAAACGGTCCTTTGCGCGATGAAATCGAAAAGCAGGGTGGCATCAAACTCATTTATATTGATCCACCGTTTGATGTTGGCGCAGACTTTTCGATGGATATTGAGATCGGCGACGAGACCTTCACCAAAAAGCCTAATATACTGGAAGAACTTGCCTACCGCGACACCTGGGGCAAAGGCGCGGACAGCTTTATTGCAATGATTTATGAGCGACTCTCTCTTATGCGGGATTTGCTGGCTGAGGATGGGAGTATTTATGTGCATTGTGATTGGAGAGTGAATAACTATATTCGACTTATCACTGAAGAAATCTTTGGAAGTGCTAATTATCGAAATGAAATTATTTGGAAAAGAAAAGGCGGTAGTGCAAATCCGCAAAATAATTTAGGTGTTGTTATAGACACTATTCACCATGTTGCAAAAACTGAAAAAAACATATTGCTGAAACAATATACAAGAGATTCAGAAGAAGCAAAAAAATATATTGATGAGCGGTTTCGCAATGAACTAAATGGAAGAAAATACATGTTAGCGCCTATTGAGCGTAATGCGGCATTGGGTGTAAGAGAGAATTTAATATACGAATATAAAGGCTATACGCCCAAATATGGCTGGATGATGGTAAGGGAAAAAATAGAAGAATTCGATAGGACAAATAGATTGCATTGGAATAGTAATAAAAAACCAAATAGAAGAGTTTTTTTAGATGAGTACGAAGGACAACCAATTGAAAATTTGTGGACTGATATTTTTGTAATCAATCCAATGGCTGATGAAAGAATTGCATATCCTACTCAAAAACCCGAAGCCCTTCTTGATCGCATCATCAAGGCAAGCAGCAACGAAAACGACATCGTGGCCGACTTCTTCTGCGGTTCAGGCACTACCTTAGCGGTTGCCGAAAAACTTGGTCGCAAGTGGATCGGCTCTGATCTTGGCAAGTTTGCCATACACACCACCCGCAAGCGCATTATCGGCGTCCAGCGGGAACTGAAAGCCGCTGGAAAAGATTTCCGTGCGTTTGAAATATTGAACCTTGGCAAATATGAGCGAGCGCATTATATCGGCGTGAACATGGACCTGCGTGAGGAAGAAAAGCAGAAACAGCTTGCTCAGAAAGAGAAGGACTTTATAAACCTCATCCTCCATGCCTACCGCGCCGAAGCAGTTGAAAACTTCAAATGTTTTCAGGGCAAAAAGGCCGGGCGTGTGGTCGCTGTCGGGCCTGTCAATCTTCCGGTGACACGGCTATTTGTCGAAGAGGTAATTCTTGAATGCCGGGAAAAACGCGTTTCCCGCGTGGACATCCTCGCCTTTGAGTTCGAGATGGGACTATTTCCGAATATTCAGGAAGAGGCTAAATCCAAAGGCATTGATCTTGCCATGAAGTATATCCCCCGCGAGGTTTTTGACAAACGGGCCATTGAAAAAAATCAGGTGGTCTTTCACGATGTCTCGTATATCGAAGTAAAGCCTCATGTCCGGTCGGCTAAAAAGAGCGAACGCCCGGCAGTTGCTGTTGAGCTTACAGACTTTTCGGTCTTCTACTCGCAGGACAGCGTAGACAATGCGGCTGAATCTTTGAAGGACGGCAAGAATAAGATCGTTGTTGAACAGGGGAAGATCATTAAGGTAAGCAAAGACAAAAATGGCATCGTTACCAAAGAAGTACTCACCAAGAAATGGACCGACTGGATTGACTATTGGAGTGTGGACTTTGATTTTGAATCAAAGCGGGAGATCATCCGCGAAAAGAACGAAGTGACCGGCGAGATGGAAGAAAAGTGGACGGGCGACTTTGTCTTTGAAAATGAGTGGCAGAGCTTCCGCACCAAGAAAGACCGGACACTGGAGCTTAAAACTACATACCATGAATGCGAAAAAGGACGCCGTAAGATCGCTGTGAAGGTTGTGGACATCTTTGGGAATGATACAATGAAGATAGTGGATGTTATGGTGTGAGAAACATGACTGGTGGATATACATGGAAAACTCAAACATCGAAATAATAAATAGAATTCTTGCGATTCCAGCAGAAGACCGGACCATTGAGTTTAAGCGACTTGGCAAAGATGTATCGGTAGCTAAAATTACCGAAACCATTGTTGCTATGGGGAACACAGATGGCGGTATTCTCATAATCGGTGTTGACGATCCTCAGAAATCAAACCACAAAGGATTTGATCGTATTTTTGGAATTGAGGAAAATCCGGAAATCTTTGATGAAATAGCAAGAAACACTCAGAGGATTACGCCGCCCATTGCCGGGCTCTGGCCGCCTGTTTTGCTTGAGGCCCCCAATAATAAAAAGATCGGGCTTATCGTTATACCAAAAGCAAAGGATAATTTCTTATCAATCGACAATCGCGTATACATTTGCCTTGAAAAAGGGAACAAGATGCTTTCACCGCATGAGGTTATAAAATACTCATACGCAAAAGGGTTTCAGCATGCAGACAGGGAACTTGTTGAGGTTGATTTTGACCTTTTAAAAACAGACTACTACGAAAGGTGGAAAAAAACCAGGGAAATTCCTTTCAACGACATCAGGGAGGTGCTCTTTAATACCGGGCTTGCCAGAAAAGATGACATCAACGGTCAACTTAAACCAGTTCGTGCCGCAGTCTTACTGTTTGCTCTCTTTCCGCATACAGTGATGAAGACAAAATGTACGATCCGGGTTTTTCAGTACGAAGGGACCATCGAGAAAATGCACGAAACATTAAACTTGCTCTCAACGCCGGTAACGATTGAGGGCCCGGTAATAAAACAGATAGAGGAGGCTCAAAAATTTGTTTTAACATTATTGCGTGCCGGCATGAGAATTCCTGCTTCAGGTTTTGTTACAACATATCGGATTCCTGAAAGGGCTATAAGAGAAGCCATTACCAATGCGGTTATTCATCGAGACTATCATATAAAGAGGGACGTTGAGGTCCGAGTGTTTGAAGACCGTGTTGAAATTGAAAGTCCAGGCCTCTTTCCGTTTAATATCACACCCTTCAATATTGGCTTTGTACGTTCTGAAGGATATAGAAATGATTTGATGGTAAAGCACCTCCGTGAATTTCCTAATCCTCCCAATCTCGATAGAAATGAAGGTGTTCGAGCAATGCGCTCTGAAATGGACCGTAATAACCTGTATCCTCCGGTTTTCTACACTTATCCTAATCTTGAGGATGCTGTCCGGGTTGTTTTATTTAATTCAATTAAAGCTACCGAATGGGACAAGGTAGCGGCTTATCTCAATAACAAAGAGAAATATGTTACAAATGAAAAAGCAAGAAAAGTATTAGGCAACCCCGACACTTCGAAAGTCTCCAGGCTTTTACGTAAATGGGTTTCGCAGGGATTGCTTATCAAGCTCGAATCAGGATCGAAAAAGAATTCCCGCTACCGATTGCCGATAACCGACAAAAGAGATGAGATTTTATTTGCAGACACTAATGTAAATAAAAATAAAAGGCACACAAATCAATGAGTTGCGTTGGTTTTATTTGCAAGCTATATAGAATGTATCGGCAAAACGCGCGGCGGTTTATGGCGATTAAAGTAAACACAACAAGCGCCCATTTGGCGCAAAAGTTGATTAAATAACAAGGAATCTTAAAACACAATGCAGCGCAAATAAGGCACAGAATAAATTAAATCTAAAATTGATTTAGGGAGGGATTCATTAGTAAAAAACTCTTAAAAATCATAAAATTATGCTGATAAAAATTAAATCAAAACTAAATATAACTTTTAATTAAGGACTATGGCAATCCATCCATCATTTCCTCAGTCGCCGTATGAGCTATTAAATCCAGATTACCGCTGGTTTCCTGCGGACGAGGCGCTTCGCGAATCCAGCTATGAAAAACTGCTGCCGCCGCTCGTCCATAAAATACGTAAGGATGTGACAGCATGGCGGGAAAGCGGCTATGATGGCGCAACTGCCACAAGCAAAGCGCTTCTTAATTGGTGGTTTAATACTGAACATATCATCCCGACATCAGACGGAAGCAATTCTGACTTCAAATACTATTTTGCACAGCGGGAGGCCATAGAGACAGTCATCTTCCTGTATGAAGCAGCCGGGGTGAAGGACAAGTATGACCTTATTCGCTACGATTCCTCAGGCGCGGTCTCCACTGGAATGTTTGATGAAGAATGGCTCCGGCTTGTTGTCAAAATGGCAACCGGAACCGGCAAAACCAAAGTAATAAGCCTTGTTATTACATGGTGCTATTATCACAAGCTCTATGAGCAGGACTCAAAGCTTGCTACAAATTTTCTCATGATCGCTCCAAATATAATAGTGCTCGATCGTCTGCTAATTGACTTTGATGGTCTGAAAATTTTCTTTAATGATCCGCTCCTGCCGGAAAATGGATATGAGGGACAAAACTGGCAGGACGACTTCCAGATGACACTGCATATTCAGGATGATGTATCAATTGTCCGGAAGACCGGAAACATTTTTCTGACCAATATCCACCGGGTCTATGCAGGGAGTGATATGGAGCCGAGTTTTGACGATGAAAATCTTGAAGATTATTTTCTCGGCAAGAGGCCTGTTGGTAAGACCACGGATTCAAAGATTGACCTCGGCATTATAGTCCGGGAGATTGACGAACTCGTTGTTATCAATGACGAGGCACACCATATTCATGACAGCCGCCACGCTTGGTTCAAGTCTATCGAAGACATTCACAATCGCCTGAAACAGAAGGACCATTTTCTTTCCTTGCAGGTTGATGTTACCGCTACCCCGAAACATAATAACGGCGCAATTTTTGTCCAGACTATCAGCGATTATCCGCTTGTTGAAGCCATCACGCAGAACGTGGTCAAGCGCCCGGTAATTCCTGATGCAGCCAGCCGTGCTAAACTTGCTGAACGTACAAGCTCCAGGTATACGGAAAAGTACGCCGATTATATCGCGCTTGGGGTGGAGGAGTGGCGCAAAGCCTATCAAGAGCACGAAAAGCTTGGGAAAAAGGCCGTGCTTTTCATCATGACTGACGATACCAAAAACTGTGATGATGTTGCTGAATATCTTGAAAAGACCTATCCCGAGTTTAAAGACGCTATTCTCGTTATTCATACAAATAATAATGGTGAGATATCCGAGTCTGACTCCAAGAAGAGCAAGGATGAACTGGAGAAACTGAGGAAAGCGTCCAATCAAATCGACGGATGGGAAAGCCCTTATAAAGTTATCGTGTCTGTTCTTATGCTTAAGGAAGGCTGGGATGTGAGGAATGTTGTCACCATTGTCGGGCTTCGTGCTTATGTAGCGAAAAGCAATATTCTTCCTGAACAGACCCTCGGGCGTGGCTTGAGAAGAATGTATCCCGGCACGGACATAACCGAATATGTGAGCGTTGTCGGAACAGACGCCTTTATGGATTTTGTCGAATCCATCCAGAGCGAAGGGGTCGAGCTGGAACGTAAACCAATGGGCGAGGGGACAGGAGCCAAAGCGCCTATTATCATCGAAGTTGACAAAGAGAATAAAAAGAAAGACATGGATAGTCTGGACATCGAAATACCTGTTCTCAGTCCGCGCATCTACCGTGAATACAAGAACCTCGAAGAACTAAATCCTGCGGTGTTTGATTCGCGAAAAGTTATCTACCAACAGTTTTCAGAAGAAGAAAAGCGTGAGATCGTCTTTAAAGACATTACAACTGGAGAGATTAACCACACAACGATACTGGACTCCGCTGCGGTAACGGACTATCGGAGCGTGATCGGATACTTTACACAAATTATTATGAAAGATCTTCGCCTTGTGAGCGGTTATGATGTATTGTACGGCAAGGTA
>MHDW01000202.1:12643-14599 GCA_001803645.1 Nitrospirae bacterium GWC2_42_7
GTCAGAGCTTGAGGCAAGCAAGACAATCATCGAGACTTTCAAGAAAAAGATCAATGAACTTACAGTTCAGGACAAAGGCAGCGCAGAAATTCGCGATTACATTAAGTTGAAGCAGACCAGACCTTTTGTTGTGAAAGATCAAGGCTTTCTTATTCCGCAGAAAAGCCTCTTCAACAAGATAATCGGCGACAGCAACCTTGAATTATTGTTTGCTTCTTTTCTCGAAAAATGCCCTGATGTGGTTTCCTATGCGAAGAATTATCTGGCGGTGCATTTCAGCATTGACTATGTCAACTCACACGGGAATATATCGAGTTACTATCCTGACTTCTTTGTAAAAACAGACGAGAGTGGAATATTTATTGTTGAGACCAAAGGGCTGGAGGAGCTTGATGTTCCGCTCAAAATGGATCGGCTAAAAAAATGGTGTGAGGATATCAAATTATCTCAAAAGAAAGTGCGGTTTGACTTTGTTTTCGTAGATGAAGATGACTTTGAAAGGTACAAGCCGGATTCATTCGCCGCTCTGGTGAAGAATTTCAGGAAATATAAGGATGCATAAGGAAGCAGTCGATGAACTGCTGATAAATGGCCTTAAGATTCTTGATATCTCCTTCACCAAAACTCAAATAACTGCTTTTCTGACTTATCTTGAAGAGCTCAAGAAGTGGAACAGGGCGTATAATCTTACTGCTATAAAGACAGACAAAGAAATCATAATAAAGCATTTCCTCGATTCACTTCTCTTTGGCAAAGTTATGCCGCCTGCAGTACAATCAGTCGCAGATATCGGAAGCGGTGCAGGGTTTCCTGGTATTCCGCTCAAAATAATATATACTGACCTGAAAATGTTTCTCATCGAGCCGGTCAAAAAAAAGGCGCTGTTCCTGCAGCACATCGGTACAAAGCTCAACCTTGATAATATTGAAGTGATAGACAAAAGGATTGAGGAGATAGAAAACTTGAAAGTAGATGCTGCTGTGACAAGGGCGCTTTTCAGTATAAAAGATTTTATCGATAAGGCAGGTAATATTCTGAAGCAGGATGGCATTCTGGTGTTAAGCAAAGGGCCGAAGCTTGAAGAGGAACTTAAAGAGGTTGGCGGAGAGAATGTTGTTATAAAAGACCTGAAACTTCCAAATCTGAATTTGATCCGTCATCTTGTAATAGTAAAACTCTCCGGCCACAGACCGGAGAGTTTCTGAAATAAAGATGAGTGATTGAAGTTACTCTTCCTGCATTTTTATGCATTCAACCGGACAGGCGTCAGCAGCATCCTGACAAGCACACTCTTTACATGCCTGTGCATTTACTACATAGGCTTTACCATCGTCTTTTACCTTAAACACATCAGGGCACATGGCTTCGCAAGTGCCGCATCCTTCACATGCATCGTAATCAACTACCGGTATTTTCATGGTTCCACCTCCAATTAGTTTGTATATATAGTTTAAAACAAATTTCTGGTTAGTTCTATGGTTCTTTAGAGATTATTATAAATCAGTCGTAAATTTCTCAGATACGGATAAAACAAATTATTGAAATGCATATAGGGATGGATAATGCTTTTGTGATATAATTCTCACGATGAATATCAAAAAACTTGTAAAAAAAGATGTTGCAAAACTAAAAGCATACAGCGCAAAAGAGATGCCGTGCAAAATCAAGCTGGATGCGAATGAAAGCCCATATGGTTTTAGCAGATCACTGAAGGCAGCAGAAAAAATCAGCACTAACAGGTATCCAGACCCTGAGGCGAAGGCCTTAAAAAAACTCATTGCACAAAATATTGGATTTAAGCCTGAGCATATACTACAGGGCAATGGATCTGACGAACTTATCTATTATCTTATAGCTACATTTGGAGGCCCTGTTTTATATCCTGTTCCCACTTTTTCTATGTATGGAATTATCTCGCAGGTCCTTGGAGAGAAGAAGATAGAAATTCCACTTGAT
>MHDW01000202.1:14652-16204 GCA_001803645.1 Nitrospirae bacterium GWC2_42_7
ACAGGCAACTGTTTTTCTGCAGAGAAGATATTAAAGATAATAGAGGCATCCAGGGGAATAGTTGTTGTCGATGAGGCATATCAGCCTTTTTCGAGCGAGAAAGGGTTTCTCCCATTGCTTAAAGACTATAGAAATCTTGTTATCATGCGGACGCTCAGCAAGATCGGCCTTGCAGCCCTGCGATTTGGCTTCATGATAGCTGATGAAGAGATAATCAAAGAGGTCAATAAAGTGAGGCTTCCTTTTAATGTTAACTCTCTTTCACAGGCTGTGGCTGAAGAAGCGTTAAAAAACAAAAGTCAGCTAAATTCATTTATTAAAAAAATTACATCCGAAAGGGAAAAACTATTTGAAGGAATGGAAGGCATTAAGGGGATTAAACCATTTCCATCAGAAGCTAATTTTATATTATTTCAGATAAAAAATCCTGACAGAGTTTATAAAGCACTATTGAAAAAAGGTATACTTGTAAGGAATTTGACAGATGTAATTAAGGGTTGTCTTAGAGTAACAGTCGGAAGGCCGGAGGAAAATACGGCTTTTTTAAAGGCAATAAAAAGTATTAGGAGCCCGTTGCACGAACATTTTTCAAATGATCAACTCCCCCAAATTTGAGGGATATTCTCCCCTGACAAAACTCATACGCCGCAGCTGCCTTTATCTTTGTTCCATCCAATGCAACTAATCCTGCTTTTACCAACCCAGCCTTTGCACACAGTCTCAGCGCTTCGGAGAACAACTCCTCTACGGCCTTCCCATTGTCCTGTCGAAATCTCGCTATTGTCGTATGGTCAGGTTTCTCGTCTCCTGCGATAATCTTGAAACCTATGTCGCTCTCGCATAAACGCTCTATGGCACGAGAAGACTGTATCCCATTGCTATAGGCGTATACCATAAGCGCTATCATCATTGACGGATCATACGCCTCCTGTCCCCGGCCATCTGCCCGATACTTCCGATAATATGCCATTAGATCCATCTGCTCCACTACGTTGATTATGAATCACGCCATGTCTTTCTCGGGCAGCCACTCCTGCAGACTCGGCGGCATAATGGGGTTTGTGCAACAGCCTCTTAAATAGAAAAAAATAGAGTTGAAATATTATTCTTGACAATAAATATTATTATCTGATAACTTATATCTAAGAGGAATAATTATGATTATTGAAAGTTATAACAAGTTTAAGAATTCCGGAATCAAGCTGACGCCGCAACGTCTGGCGATCTTGGACTATCTTGAAGGAAATACCGGTCATCCTTCAGCCGATGATATTTATAAAGCAGTACAACAGACATTTCCAACTATGTCATTTGCAACAGTTTATACAACACTCGAAACTCTCAGGCAGCGCGGCATGCTTGCAGAGCTTACCATTGACCCTGCCAAGAAGAGGTTCGACCCGAACACAGAGAGGCATCATCATCTTATATGCACCAGTTGTAAGAAGGTAGTGGATGTACATGGGGATTTTTGCCTTGATATTCCTGCAGGGGTTGCTGATGGCTTTAATTTAACCGGTAATCATATAGAGTTTTACGGCATATGTCCCGA
>MHDW01000203.1:0-5573 GCA_001803645.1 Nitrospirae bacterium GWC2_42_7
AACTCTCATTTGATACTGGTTTACTCAAAAAACTTTTTAGAATTAACAAAAAGCTACGCACCTTTTACAGTTTTCAAAGAACGAATGAATAATATAACCGAGACGATTTATTTTTGTCAAGGGAAGTCAGGGATTTAATATCTAAAAACTTTTCTCTTAAATAATTTTCTAATCACTCCCGATAAACACTACCTATATTTAACCATAATTTTATCTCTGATTACAAGCTATTTATCCAGAATATCTCTTACTTTCTTTAATAGTGCATTCGTCGTAAAAGGTTTTGGGATAAATTCAAGGCCATTCTCACTGAGCCCCTTACTTTGCATCAATTCAGGTGTGTATCCGCTTATGAACACCGCTTTTATATTATTATTTATCCCCTTTATTTCCTCGTACGCCTCTTTTCCGTTCTTCCCCGGCATTATCAGGTCAAACAAAATAAGTTGCACCCTATCCTTATTTTCTTTAAATTTATTAACTGCATCCTCCCCTCCAACTGCCTCTATAATTTCATACTCAAAGTTCTCAAGCACCCGTTTTATTAAACCCCTGACTGCAGAATCATCCTCTGCCAACAGTATTGTCTCACCTGTTTTGGATTTCAGATTCTCGATTACGGATTCTTGATCCAGTAAATTCTCATTCTGCAGTCTGTAATCAGAAATAACCGGAAGGTATATCATAAATGTTGTTCCCTTCCCCGGTACACTGAGGCAATCAATAAAGCCATTGTGCTGTTTTATTATCCCATACACAATTGAAAGTCCCAATCCTGTGCCTTCTGCTATCCCCTTAGTAGTAAAATACGGCTCAAAAATCCTCTTGATTATTTTTTCATCAATGCCTGTGCCTGTATCAGTGACTGTGATAAAGGCATATTCCCCAAGCGCTCCAAATCCATGCTTATTTATAAATTCGTTGTCAATTATGAAGGTTTTTGTCGCTAAGGTTAAAACTCCTCCGTTAGGCATTGCGTCCCTTGCATTTACAACAAGATTCATCAAAACCTGCTCCATTTGCCCGGAGTCTGCCTTTACGGTTAGCTCTTCTCCTGATGTCATTATCCTCAGTTCAATATCCTCACTTATAATCCTTTCTACCATCTTCTTAAATCCGACGATGATATCATTTATATTTACCGGCTTCATCTCCATCATCTGTTTCCTGCTGAATGCTAAAAGCCCTTTTGTCAAGGCCGCAGCCTTTCGGCCTGCTGAGAGCATTTCCTTGAGATGGGGCATAAAAGGGTCATCCTTTTTCATGCGCATTTCAATAAGCCCCCCGTAGCCTATTATCACATTCAGGATATTGTTAAAGTCGTGCGCAATACCTCCGACAAGCGTGCCGATTGCTTCCATTTTCATGGCATGCCGAAACTGTCCTTCAAGCTTCATGCGATCGGTAATATCGCGGATAATAGCTGAACAATAAGTATCTTTATCGGTACGCCAAATGCCGAGAGAAAGTTCTATCGGAAACTCAAACCCATCCTTTCTTAATCCATGCAGTTCACGGGTTCTGCCTATGTTACTAGGTTCCCCTGCGGCAATATATCGCAAGATTTCTTCTTTATAAGATGGATGATACCGTTCCGGCAACAGGATAGTAAAAGGCTTATCTATAACTTCATCTTCAGCATAACCAAAAATCTCCTGCGCTCCTCTGTTCCACAAAATTATTGTCCCCTGATGATCTGACACTATGATCCCATCATTTGCAGACTGAGATACAGAGCGAAACCGTTCCCTGCTGTCCCTAAGTTCATCTTCGATCTGTTTTCGTTTCTCTATCATTGAATTAAAAGTCCTGCCCAATTGTCCGATTTCGTCCTTAGAGCTGACAAGAGCTCTCTGGTCCAGATCGCCTTTCCCAACTTTATCTGCCAAAGCAGAAAGTTTCAATATTGGTTTTGAGATAGAGCGGGCAATGATAACGGCAGCCGAAGATGTCAGAAGAAACAATATTGTTGCAGTAAGCATTCCGGCATAATTAGCTTTTTTTGAAAAGGCAACATGTTCTGTGATATCCACGGCTGTCAAAACTGCCCCGATATGTCTTCCCCGCGCATCTTCCATCTCAAAACCGCCACACCTATAAACTCTGTCCTTATCGTTGATCTGCTGGAAGATATATTCTCCCCTTTCCACCCTTTCCAGATTATCTTCATGAAAACACTTTTCCGCTATATTTCCTTTGCTTGTGCTGCTGATAACAAGATGTTTCTCCATATCATCCCAATTATCTCTTAATCCTGAGACCTGTCTTACAGATCTCCAGTCGTCCCTGTCCAGATATATTTTATCGGCAACAATGCCAAATTCATTATTGGTCTCGCCTTTAAGTATCTTTAATAAATGGTCTATTTCTTCACCTAATTCCACATACCCTATTAATTTGCCGCTTTTAAAATATGGCATAATAGTTCGCAGGGCAAAGGCTGTCTTCCCTAATTCGATCTCCCAGGCAGGCTCTGTTGTTGCCTTTGCCTTCTCAAAAGAACTCCTTTTCAGAAGATCGCCATAAAGCTCTTTTTCATGCATTCTCAGGAATACACGGCCATCAGGCAGAATAAAGTAAAAATGAGTAATGCCGTATTTGTCACTTAGATTCTTAAATAACGGTTGAACATATTCATACAGTTTTTCCCTTTGCTTTTCGAGATATACTGTCTTGAGCCCAGTGTCCTGAACGATAACTTCCAATGCAGAGAAAAGTATTTTTGTATCGCGTTCTTCAAAATTATTAAAAGCAGCCTTAACTTCCTTATTATGCACGAGCACGATTTCTTCGGAATTCCTATTCTGATTCCAGAGGCCGACAAAAGAAAAAAGCATAATTATAGACAAAGTAAAGAGCAAAAAAACGGTTGTTAATTTAGTTCTGATCTTCATTATGCAATAAAGCGGGTTTGTCTCAGAGCTTGAAATACTCTGAACACTTCTGCAGAGTCTGTCATTTTTATATTGTATGACACTTCGTAACCCCCTTACAAATATGATCGATTACAATCAATATCATACACTATCTTTATTCAAATATTGCATAATAAATGACAGATCAGATGACAGACATCAGGAGCTCTATGGATTTTAAAATCACTGAAACAGACGGCAGTACAAGAAGAGGAATAATAGAAACAGGAAGAGGTGTTATCAATACACCTGCCTTCATGCCTGTCGGCACAATAGGTACTGTAAAGGCGATGTCGCCTGATGAACTAAAAGATATCGGCGCTGAGATAATACTCGGCAACACTTATCATCTTTATCTGAGGCCCGGAACAGATGTAATAACAAAGCTTGGGGGTCTGCATAAATTCATGAACTGGGATAGGCCTGTTCTCACAGACAGCGGAGGGTTTCAGGTCTTCAGCCTTGCAGCCATCAGAGACATAAAAGAAAATGGGGTTGAGTTCAGGTCTCATATAGACGGCTCACTCCACTTTATAGGGCCTGCTGAAGCGATGAAGATACAGGGGATTCTGGGGTCTGATATTGCAATGACATTCGATGAGTGCATCCCTTACCCGTCTACACGTGAATATGCTGAAAAGTCTATTGAGTTGACTACAGCATGGGCAAGACAATGCAAAGAAAATCAAAATCCAGGTCAGGCCTTATTCGGAATTGTCCAGGGCGGCATGTACAAAGATCTCAGGAAACAAAGCGCTGAAGAGATCATCAGTATAGGTTTTGATGGTTATGCTGTCGGAGGAGTGAGCGTTGGTGAACCAAAAGAAGAGATGCATGAGATCATATATTACACTGCGCCTCTTCTGCCCTCAAATAAACCTAAGTATCTAATGGGCATCGGAGACCTCGGTGATATGCTCAAAGCTGTAGATGCAGGTTTTGATATGTTCGACTGCGTTATGCCTACACGCAATGCAAGGAACGGCACGCTTTTTACAAGCGCCGGGAGAATAAGCATCAAGAGAACAGAATTTAAGGCAGACAGCGGGCCGCTGGATCAGAATTGTGGTTGTTACACTTGCAGAAATTTTTCAAAAGGTTATCTCAGACATCTTTTCCTTGCAAGAGAGATACTATCGATGAGATTGAACACCATCCACAACCTGTATTTTTATCTGGATTTTTTTAGGAACATGAGGGATTCTATTACAGAAAAGAATTTCAAGGAATTTAAGGAGAAATGGGAAACCATATTTGCATAGATAATACAAAAGAAGTCAGGCGTGTTCTGATAATAACCCTGCTTCTGAACATTGCTGTAGCAGCAGCTAAAATAATATACGGCTATTTTACCAACTCCATATCCATAACCTCAGACGGCTTCCATTCGATGTTTGACGGTGCTTCGAACATATTCGGACTCATCGGCATCTGGATAGCCGCACATCCTCCTGACAAAGAACATCCCTATGGACACAGAAAATTCGAAACTCTTTTCACTATAATTATAGCCCTTATGATATTCGGCGCCTGTTTTCGAATACTGGAGAAGGTTTACTTTTCTTTCAAGGGAGAGGACTCACATGCAATTGTAACACCCTTAAGCTTCGCTGTCATGCTTATTACCATGGGAGTGAATATCTTTGTAGCAAGATATGAGGCAGCAAAGGGAAAGGCTTTGAAAAGCGACTTTCTGGTTGCTGATGCAATGCATACGCAAAGCGACATTCTCACCACAACAGCAGTTATAATAGGGCTCATCTTTGTGAAACTGGGCTATCCTGTTGCTGACAGTCTGGCAGGGCTTGTCATAGTTGTATTCATTGCAAAAATAGGATATGAAATACTCAGGAAATCTACTGACGTACTCATGGATAAAATATCGATTGACACAACTTTGATCGAAGTGCTTGTAAATAAAGTGGACAACGTCAGGGGATGTCATGACGTCAGGACAAGGGGTAGCGAAAGCGCAACCTATGTTGACCTCCATATATCAGTTGATCCTGCTATGCCTATCGAAAAAGCACATGAAATCGCTGACAGGGTTGAGGATACGATCTGCAAAGAGTTCCCCTCAGTAGTAGATGTTGTGGTTCATATAGAACCAGAAGGAAAGGGGTAGGATGAAAAAAAGCTTTCGATCTTTGTAATTGCATCAGCAGTTTTCTGTGTTTTTTGGATAAAAAGGGAGGCCTCATATTCGCAAACCTGTTTTTTCATCTTTCATGCCTTATTTTGCAGATATGACCTTTGTCATAGAATTTTCTTTCCTGTTGTAGGATAATTAAATCAATTAAAGGAGGATTACAAATGGAAATACTTGACCTGAAAAAATTAACAAAATTTTATCCTGACAAGATCGGAAGGGAAATGCTTACTGATAAACCTGAGATGAGGGTAGCACTCATGTGCCTTGAACCCGGACAGGAACTCAAACCGCATAAGGCACCAATGAGGCTCATGATGTATTGTGTTGAAGGCAAAGGAACCTTCACTGTTGGAGATGAGGATTATGTGGCTGATGAAAAGACCTGCATAATGTGCGACCCTATGGTACAGCATGGTTTTAAAGCCGATAAAAACAGCCGGCTTGTTGTCATGGCTATAGTAACGCCGGTTGATTGATATTAGCGACTGTTTTGTCATTTGTCATCC